>CALKVB010000617.1 GCA_937996605.1 uncultured Oxalobacteraceae bacterium
CTGCACTTGCAATTTCAGTTTGAGGTAATTCAGGATCAAGAACGCCTCTGACAAGAATATTACGTGCACTCACATCAACCGCATTCGCTGAACCTTCTCGGTAGCTATCGGTCGAACTAGAAACCTTCGCCGAGTTCTTAAGAAGCAAATTTTCAGCTACCGTTATCTGCAAAGTGCCCGCATTACCACTTCCTTGAGTCCCTACATTACTAAAAATTCCAGTTCTTCCGTTTCCCTTACCATCAAGTATCAGGTTTTTTGCGCTGAGCTTGATGTCACCCCCTGCGCCAAGGAAATTCGTCGCAGTCGTGATATTCCCTGCATTCGCTATTTGGACCTCTCCACTCGCCTGTATCGTGATGTTTCCTGCATTACCTACACTCGCTGTAAAACTTCGAATCCCAGTATCATCATCACCTAGACCATCGATAGCAAGATCTTTAGTTTGCACAAAAATTTGTCCTGCTGAACCCGCTTTGTAACGATTTCCCGCCGTATAAGAAGATGCTGAAATGCTAGCACCCTCAATAATGCTAATTTTCTCGCTGGCTTGAACCCGCACTTCTCCGCCGATACCAGAATCGGATTGATAGCTACTCGTCTCACTGACAATTCCAGTTGAAATTCCTTTGCCATCAAGCGTAATGTTTTTCGCCATCACTGTAACAAACCCCGCTTTTCCATCAGCGAAAGTCGAGCTTGCAATGGCACCGCCATTTTCTATATGTAAAGTCTCATCGACAAGGACGTTCACGCGTCCGGCATTTCCGGTGCCGTCTTCGGCATTGCTGTGAATACCAGTCGACGTTAAATTTTGTCCTACAATACTGATATTACGAGCATGGATATCAACTGAACCACCATCTGCCGCGCCATGAGTGGACGAAGTAATACTATTGCCACCGATGATCTGCAGGCTGCCAGTGGCACGCACCATAATGTTGCCGGCCTTGCCGCTCTCTGCCGTCGCATTACTGCTAATGCCGTTGAACGAAATCAGCTCGGGTGAGCCTATCTGAATATCGCCACCGCTCACGAGAATATTCCCACCATTAACGCCCTTTGCTCCTGAAGAATCGAGCAATCCGCCATCAGTAATAGTGATATTCCCTTTTAACTCTGGCGTGTTGCGAGAAGATACCAATCCCGCAGCATCACCGACCGCCATCACGCGAATCTCTCCACCGTAGCTCTTAAGCCAAGTGTCTTCGACCACAACATCACCGGCAACAAGATTCACCTCTCGGGAACTTACGGGTAATAAATTAGCACGTCCCGTAAATTTCACCGTGCTACGTTGCCCCCCCAAGAAACCGAAAGCCTCAGGTGCTGCCGATGAAAGATGACTTGTCTTTTGAAGGTCTGCATGAAATTGACCATCACTAAACTGCAGGTAATTTGCCGTCGTCACATGCAAACCTGCAGGCACATCGATTACCGCGCCCTCAGCAAAAACAATGCCTTTGGGATTCATCAAATAAAAATTCGGCTTAGAACCACTCGCTGCTTGCACTTGCAGTTGTCCTTGAATTGTCGACGCCGTGCCGCCAGTGACGCGCGCAATGATATTTTGCAGATTATCGGTACTCGTGAAGCTCAAGCTTTCGCCGGGGTTCACATTAAGAAAGGAGAAACTATGAAATAAGTTTTGCCCTCTGACTTGACCCAAGGTTTGAGGGATCACCATTTTTCCACTGAGTGCTTGTATCGCACCGACACTACCATCGGTACGAACATCAGCGATTGCCGCTGTATCACCCAGCAACAAGCAATACGCTGCAGCGGCTGCGAACACGGTCCGCTTCATAAATTGAGGTGTTATCTGAGTTCTCATTGCCAATCTCCGACGACAATAAATGCCGCCCAAAAGTTCGGATGCGCATACGCTGACTGACGCAACAGGTCGATTTGAGCTAGACGTAAGGCCTCTGCCTTGCTTGTATGATTTTTCACATATTGTTGATACACGGTTTGCATCAATTGACCAGCCGCGGCATCAGACACTGGCCATAAAGATCCCATCGCACTACGCGCCTTTGCTTTTAAAGCTGCACCAGAAATACCTAGGGGTGCTCGATCATCACCTTCTGCAGTTTCACAAGCCGATAAGATCAACAAATCCAAAGGACGCTTGCGCAATTGATCCGACGAAAGCAAAGATTGGAACTGATCAATCGTAATGACATCATCATGGGCCAAAATAAAGGTCTTATCTGCCGTGCTGCCAAAAATACCGTGCGAGGCAACGTGCACGATATCAAATTGGCCGCTGCGTACTTGTTGAGAAAAATTTCTTGAGGAAAAATCCTGATTCACAATCGCTTTACCATCGACGATTTTCTGCAACGAAGAAATCTCAGCATTCACACCGTCGAGACGCAATATCTGTTTGAGCTTATCAGAAATCGCTTGTAACTCTTCTGTTGACATCAGGTTTGCAACTGCCGTGGTGGTCGCACCGACACCCATCTGACGGCTTTGAAGCGCGCGCTGACGTGCAGCCTTGCCGCGCATTTCAGCAGGGCTGAGGTCATCGGTTTGAAGTAGTTGATCAACCAACTCATCCGGCAAACGATCGACCACTTTACCTGGTTCGCTAACGCCCGCAAGCAAAACTTGGCGCGGTTCTGCTTGTGCACCAGCGTTTTTCAGGTTTTCTTCTTCTTGAGAAATGATACGCAAACCGGGGGATATAGCGATCGCATATTTTTCGATCGCATAGCGCTGTCCGTCATGCAAGGCCGAGAAGGCCAATAGGCGTAGTATGCCGTCGGGCACCACCACCAAGGTTTTGATCTTGAGCTCGCTAAGTTGCTGGTCCAAGGGGGCCAGCAAGCGCGCATACAAACGACGAGATAGGGTCTGAAAACTTTGATTAGACCGAAGCGCGCTTGAGAAAGCAGCCACTTCTTGGTTCAATTTTTGTGCAGCAATATCGACACGATAACGCACCATTCCACCACGTGTTTCCAGTAATAATTCAAGGCGATCGGGGAAAATAATCGGATACAACACGGCGGTATCTGCGCTGAGTTTGAGGGAGCTGCTGTTTGCTTTTTTTTGCGCGTTTGTTTGTACGTTCGTTTGCACGCCTGATTGCCCAGTTACTTGACGAGACATCGTCGTGCAACGGTTTCCTAGATAGTCGTCGAGTTGGTTTTGTTTAATTTGTTCAACCACATCGCGTACTTGAAATAACAATTCTTGCGCGGCTGTCACATTCATTTCTTCGGTGCGCTTGAGCAGGACATCGGCCAGCCCCAGATATACAGGATCGATCATCTCACGCACACTTGAACGCCCCTGCGAATACGAGACCGGAATATCCTGTCGTATCGACTCAATATAACGAGCGGCTACCTGATAACTACGGATAGCGCTAGACAGCTGATGATGTCGAGCAAATACCCGTGCACGTCGCGCTTCTATCGCAATCATCAATTCAGGGGCATCGATTTGCTGTAGCAGCAGTATCGCTTGCTCAGAAACCTGCATCATTTCATGAACGCGCTGCTCATCTTCAAGCAGCTGCGCATATTGATCCAAGGCCTCAATTTGCAAATACTGTGCCGCCTGTGCCTCGCTAATCGTGATCGCTTGTTTTAAGATACTTTCGCGTTCTGAGATAGGCAACTTTCCACTGCGCTTTGCCTGCGCTTCGAATTGCACAAGATATCGAATTTTCATTTCGGAATCCGCAATCTGCTGCACTTGATGAGCCAGATATTGAAACTCAAGCAGCTCCACTTTTCCAATTTGGCTTGCGTGCAACAAGGCTAATTTATTTAGCCCCACACTCACTGCGACTTCCGAAGAACCGGGTGATAAGCGTATGGCCTCTTTATACGCTAATTGAGCCAAATCACGGCGCCCCAGTTCAACTTGGACGTTGGCAAGTGTGATCAGATGATGTGAGCGCTGCAATGAAGTCGACGCACTATCGACCGCTTCTTGCAAAACAGGTAGGGCATCGGTAAAACGCCCCATTTGCTGCAGGTGCAAGCCCAGCTCTTCAGCCACTTGGGGGAAATCGATCGCAACACTTTGCGAAGACTTAGGCGTTTGCTGAAAACGAGATTTACTCTCAGCATAACGCAACTTCAAATCTTGCAAACGCATGAAGAAGCTAGACTGGCATTGCCCTGCAGCTGTTGCCACTAATTGCGTCTGGGCTTGCGCCTCAGGCGACAGCGAAGAAACAGCTACGCTTATCAGTAACAGAGATGCGACATGGACAGCAACTTTCACGCCTAGATGTCTTAAGCGATTTCCAAACTGCCTACCCACTATCATTACTCGATTCTCTAACATCAGTCTTCGCTCAATCAAATCTATAAGCCAGTTGCAGTTGGATTCCTTGATCTTGCAAGGTCGATTGTTTTTGTGATCCGAGGTTCTTCGGTGTATGCAAACGCTTACCTAAAACCAAGTCCGCAAAGTAAGAATTCCAGCTTACCTTCAATCCCAAACCGTAAGAGCTCAAGTTTTGTGATGATTCAGTATGATTCTTGGCACGACCGCCGTCGACAAACACAAAGGCAGAAAACTGCTGGCGTTTTTCCGCATCTTCAAACAGGTTTTTATGCAACTCGACGCTCACTACTTGGGCTTGGTCGCGCAACAAACTTCCCTCGCGGAAACCGCGCACCGTAGAATTACCACCGAGCACCATTTTTTCCATGGGGATTAATCGCATAGGGCTCCATTGGGCTTGAGCGCGCAACAAGAGTTGTGCATTCCAATCCGGCAGTTGGCGCAACCATTGGATTTGACCATTCCATAACCAATATCGACGCGGTGGAATTTCCTGTGCGTCTGCAGCCCCACCATCAACATTATTATTACGCCCGACATGCACAGCCGAATGCACAAGCAAACCCATGTTCTCAGCACGTTCGCTCCAGTCTTGAGTGAATTTCACCACTTGAGTTCTCGAACGGCCATCGACTTCGCCAGGGCTAAAAGAAAAATCCTCTCCCAACAAACTACTTCGTGTGCGTTTGTTGGCGAGCGCAAACCCAAAATCTATGCGCCGAGCAAGGCTATTCATTAAATTCTGATTCCAACGCAATTCCAAAGCACTGATTTGGCTATGAATATCAACCAAATCAAGCGGCGCTTCAACCACATTGCTACGTCCTTGATCCCAGCTGATTTGCAAATTTTGACGCCCATCATATAAGGGAAAACTCCATCCCAAATGGTACGGTGTAGCGCCGCTGCTTTTACCCACCTGGGCATCCAGCGTATCCCCCCAGCCGCTGAGATTTAGCACAGTGACTGAGCTAGCAAGCACGGCCTCGCCAATCGCAGGCGAACGGTAGTTGTTAGTGGATATTGTGTAGCTG
>CALKVB010000618.1 GCA_937996605.1 uncultured Oxalobacteraceae bacterium
TTCGTTGTTCGATGTGCATGGAATGCCGCGTTTGTCCGATTGAGTGGGGTCGCTATCATAGCTTATAGGCAAGTGTTGTCCAAGCTTCATAGACGGCCATTTTTCTAGATCTATTCAGAATAAAATTTTGAAAATAAAAAATAAATCGGAATAATGTATAATTTGGCGAATCCAATTCCGAACGAAACAGTATTTAATTAACCTTCATGCAATCTCTCATTCAGAGCGCAAAGCGCCTTATTATTAAAGTCGGCTCCTCCCTAGTCACCAATGAAGGACGGGGCTTGGATCGCGTGGCGATTGCCAATTGGGCGCAACAAATTGCAGCGCTACGCGCAATGGGCAAAGAAGTCGTCTTGGTCAGTTCTGGCGCGATTGCGGAAGGCCGTCAACGTTTAGGTTTTGAGACTCGTCCGACGGGTGTTCACGAATTACAAGCCTGTGCAGCGGTCGGGCAAATGGGCTTGGCGCAGATTTATGAAACCAGCTTTCGTGCACATGATCTGGGTACTGCGCAGATACTGCTGACGCATGCGGATATGGCAGATCGCGAGCGTTATCTCAATGCGCGCTCCACGCTCACGACCTTGCTCGGATTTGGCATTGTGCCAGTGATCAATGAGAACGATACCGTGGTCACGGATGAAATCAAGTTTGGCGATAACGATACCCTCGGTGCCTTGGTTGCGAATTTGGTTGAGGCTGATGCGCTGATTATTTTGACCGATCAAAAAGGTTTGTACACGGCGGATCCTCGTAAGAACCCGAATGCAGAATTCGTACACCATGCGCGTGCGGGTGATGTCGCTTTGGAGGCGATGGCGGGTGGTGCAGGTAGCAGTGTTGGAAGTGGCGGCATGCTCACCAAAATTTTAGCCGCCAAACGCGCGGCACGTTCGGGTGCACACACGGTGATCGCTTGGGGAAGGGAAGACAATGTCTTGGTGCGTCTGGCGCAAGGTGAAGCAATCGGTACTCAGTTGAGTTCAGATATGGCGCCGCTCGCAGCGCGTAAACAATGGATGATGGATCATCTTCAAACGTCTGGCCAACTAGTCCTCGATGCGGGAGCGGTTGGAAAACTGCGCGATGAGGGAAAATCTTTATTGGCCATTGGTGTGGCTGAAGTGCGCGGTGAGTTCGGTCGTGGTGCAGTTGTGAGTTGTGTCGATCAACAAGGGCAAGTTTTCGCCAAAGGTTTAACTAACTATAGCAGTGGCGATGCGCGGCGCATTATGCGTAAGGCTTCTTCAGAAATTGAGAGTATCCTCGGCTTTGTCGAGGAGCCTGAACTCATCCATCGCGATAACCTAGTGCTGGTGGCTTAATCTGAGTCTTCGCTAGCGATAAAAAAACCTGCGGTACATTTTTGTAGCGCAGGTTTCTTTGTATTCGAAAACTAAATTATTTAGCAGCGATACGTACTAAAGTCGATTTGCCAAACAAGCTCTCGATCAAATCAACTGCCATGATCGCCGTTTGATTGCGAACGTCAAGGGCAGGATTGAGTTCAACGATATCGATAGAAGCAAGACGACCTGTATCAGCGATCATCTCCATGCACAGTTGTGCTTCGCGATAAGTTGGCCCCCCCAAAACTGCGGTGCCAACGCCTGGAGCGATATCGGGGTCTAAGCAATCAAGATCGAAGCTCACGTGTAAATGCGTGTTTTCGTCCACGCCTTCGAGCGCTTTCAACATTACTTCGCGCATGCCATGTTCGTCGATATAGCGCATATCGAACACAGGAATACCCATATCATGAATGAATTGACGCTCACCATCATCGACACTGCGAATACCGATTTGACGAATCTCGTTCGGCTGCATCGCAGGCGTGTAACCGCCATAAGCGATCAGTTGTTCTGGGCCATGGCCCATCAAGCAAGCAACTGGCATGCCGTGGATATTGCCAGTTGGGCTAATCGTCGACAGATTGCTGTCGGCATGTGCATCAAACCACAAAACACGCAATTTCTTACCAGTGTCTTTGCAATGTTTCGCAACAGCGCTGATCGAACCAATCGCTAAGCAATGATCGCCACCGAGCATCATAGGAATATGGCCGAGTTTTAATGCATTACTTACTTCATCGTACACGGCTTGATTCCAATCGATCGCTTCATTCAAATGGCGCAGACCGTTGACTGGTGCTTGCCATGGATTTGCTGGACCATGCAAATTGCCATGATCAACTACAGCCAAATCACGTGCTTCGAGCGCTTGAGCTAAGCCAGCAACACGTAATGCATCAGGACCCATACCGGCGCCTTTGACACTCGCACCAACGTCGGTTGGGGCGCCAATTAAAGAGATGGTTTTCATATCGTCTAATATCGTAAATGAGTAATCGGATGTTGGTACCCATCATGCTTTTTGGTCGTTCGTCTCACAGGCGTTGACCGCTCATCGCTAGAGAAATAGATCATGATTGGAATGGACGAGATTATAGACAAAACTGAGGATAAATAAATTTCAATTTTGTTGCGATTTTCTGCATCGAGAGAAATTTAATTTCATTTATCATTGATAATAGAGTGAAAATTTCTTTCAAGTCATATTTTTCACAATTATAGGAGTATATATGGATGCATATGATTTAAATATCCTGAGATACCTCCAACTCGATGGACGTATGAGTAATATCGAGCTTGCCGAGAAAATTCACCTCTCGCCACCGCAAACGATGAGGCGGGTGAGAGCCTTAGAAGATACTAAAGTAATCCGTGGATATGCAGCGCAGGTTATGCCTGAGGCTGTAGGCTTGGGGGTGATGGCTTATGTCAACCTGTCTCTAGATCGTGAGCAGTTTCGTAACGTGCGTGAAGTTGAACGCAAGATTATGGCTTTTCCTGACATTATTGAGTGCCATACGATTTCTGGTGATTTTGATTATTTACTTAAAGTGGTGGCAACCGACCTTAAGGCACTATCACAATTTCTTACCGATAAGCTGATGCAAGTTCCTGGAGTCGCGAACTTGCGTTCTATGGTATGCATGGAAGAAATTAAGCCTGTAAGCGGGCTACCAATCAGCAATCAAAATTGATGCGACTCTCCAGAATGCTCTTTGCACAACGTTCTGTGCATAAAAAATGCTATTTGCTTGTATCAGAAGGTAGAATCTTGCGTGCGAGTAGGACATGCTGAATGTTGATGAAACAATGCTCAGCATTTTTTAAATTCAAAATTAGGTGACCTCTATGTTAAAGAAAAATATTTTTGCAGCAGCCTTCACAGTGGCGTGTGCCTTGATCAGTGCACAAGCTTCCGCCCAATCTTTCTTAGGTGGTACAGTTGGTCGTGCGAAATGGAATGTCGATTGCACAGGTGCTGACTCATGCAGTACTGGCGCAGCGGGCTTTAAATTATATGGTGGTTATGAATACAATTCGACCTTCTCGGTCGAAGGTGGTTATGTTTATTTGAACGAAGTCAGCGCAAATGTTGGCGCATTAAAAGCCACATTCAATGGACGTGGCTTTGATTTGGCAGGTGTTTTTAAGACGCCAGAGGCAAACAAGTTCCGTGGATTTGGCAAAATCGGTGCTGCGTTCATGAAAGGTGAATTAGTTGCAAGTGTTGGCGCTGTTGGTGCTTCGGATAATAACTATTCGACCCAAGCTTTGGTCGGTTTTGGTGTTTTGTACGCTATCGATAAGAACGTTTCATTACGCGCCGAACTGGATCATCGCCGTGTAAAAGTATCTGGTTTTAACGATACTACCTTCAACGTCAATATGTTCTCAGTTGGTATTCAATCTTCATTCTAAGATTTCATAGCTTCCTCTAGAAAACGACACGTGAGTGTCGTTTTTTTTCGCCCGGAGGCGGTTCAAAAGCACTCAAATGGTGAGAGCCACGCTATTTTGTCTCACTTCTTTCTGCTGGCTGACACGACTTGCTACGAAAAGGTTTAAGATCAGGTCGATTCTGCCTATTTTGATTTGAATCAAGTTTTGATAGGTCTGCAATCACCCGCAAGTATCACGAAATCATTCAATAAAAAAGATTAAGGGGATAGTGATGTCAGATACCACTAGTGGTTTGCTCGATAAAGAGCGCATTATTGCAGGACCTGGTTTTAATCGTTGGCTGGTTCCACCAGCAGCTTTAGCCATCCATTTATGTATCGGTATGGCCTATGGATTTTCTGTATTTTGGTTACCTCTGTCGAAAGCGCTCGGCATCAAAGAATCGCTCAAGTGTGGCTCTGATGTTGGTTTGCTTGGGCAACTGACCACCACCACATGCGATTGGCAAATTTCTACTTTAGGTTGGATGTACACCTTGTTTTTCGTGCTGCTCGGTACCAGCGCCGCTACATGGGGTGGATGGTTGGAGCGGGCGGGCCCGAGGAAAGCTGGTGTCGTATCAGCTGTATGCTGGTGCGGAGGGATGTTGATTTCTGCTCTTGGCATTCATTTGCATCAGTTTTGGATGATGATACTCGGCTCGGGTGTCATTGGCGGTATTGGTCTTGGCTTGGGTTATATCTCACCGGTATCGACCTTGATTAAATGGTTCCCTGATCGTCGTGGTATGGCGACGGGTATGGCGATTATGGGCTTTGGTGGTGGTGCCATGATCGGTTCTCCGCTCGCGGCAGATTTGATGAAGTACTTTGCAACGCCGGATAATGTCGGCGTCATGCAGACCTTCGTGGTGATGGCACTGATCTATTTCGTGTTTATGATGGCGGGTGCATTTGGCTATCGCGTGCCAGAAACTGGGTGGAAGCCAGCGGGTTGGATAGCACCTGTCGCGCAAACCGAAAATGCCATGATTACCAACAAACACGTACACGTGAAACGCGTATGGGGTATCCCACAATTTTGGTTGATCTGGATGGTGCTGTGCATGAACGTCAGCGCCGGTATTGGTGTGCTAGGTATGGCCTCACCCATGCTGCAAGAAGTATTTGGCGGCAGCTTGATCGGCGTCGCCAAAAAATTTACTGAGCTCGATAAAGCGCAATTAGCATCGATTGCCACCGTGGCAGCGGGCTTCACTGCTTTGCTGAGTTTATTCAATATCGGTGGTCGTTTTTTCTGGGCCAGCTTGTCCGATAAGCTGGGGAGAAAGATGACTTACGTCGTGTTCTTCGTGCTCGGTGGCATCATGTATTTCAGCGTACCAAGTAGCGCAGCTGCTGGTAGCGTTATTTTATTCGTGACTGCATTTTGCGTAATTTTGAGTATGTATGGCGGCGGCTTTGCGACAGTGCCAGCTTACCTCGCTGACATCTTTGGCACACAAATGGTCGGTGCGATTCATGGTCGTTTATTGACTGCTTGGGCAACCGCTGGCGTGCTTGGCCCAGTGGTGGTGAACTACATGCGCGAATACCAATTGAGCCTCGGCATCCCCCGTGAACAAGTCTATAACCAAACCATGTATATCTTGGTCGGCATGTTAGTCGTTGGTTTGATTTGTAATTTAATGGTTAAGCCGCTCGACGATAAATGGTTTATGAACGACGCCGAACTCGCCGAGGAGAAACGCTTGGCCCATGAAAGAGCTGCTGCCTCAGAATTGCGCCGTGATGGAGAGGCCGGCGCAGATACCGTCAATCCGCTTGTGGTCGCATTTGCCTGGTTAGCAGTGGGAGTGCCGCTGGCATGGGGCGTTTATCGCACCTTGCTCAGTGTTGCCAAGTTCTTGTCATAATTTTCTCGCGATATTTTGTTGAGTTGAAAAAGCCCTTATCTGTACCTAGTAGCGAAGGGCTTTTTTCTGCGCCTCAAAGTGGTAGGCCGCTGGGAGTATGTTTGGAGTATGGGCGGAGTTTGTTGGAGGATGTTGCTAATTTGGCGCAAATCTCGAAGTACTACGTGATTTCCGATATATGCTGCAATACGGTTCCCGTGCACACTGATTCGTTAGTGTTAATTTTAAGAATAATGAGGAGATAGCTATGTTAAAGAAAACGGTAGTCGCGGTCGGTTCGGCTGTAACAGCAATGGCAGTGTTGGTCGCACCCGCCCAAGCAGCAGACGATGTGATTCGTCTCGGTAATCTCAAATTGGCACATTTTGGTGCCATCTCTTATATCAAAGAAATTGCCCCTAAATGCGGCATCAAAGTCGAAGAGAGCACTTTTGCGAAGGGGCTCGATGTCATGCAAGCGATGATTGCTGGTGAACTCGATGTCGGAGCAACGGCTTCCGAGGCGGCTATTTCTGGCCGTGCTAAAGGTGTGCCTATCTATATCGTGGCTGGCTTTGCCACGGGTGGTGCTCGCTTAGTGGCTAGGCCTGATGCTGGCATTAAAACCGTCAAAGACTTGAAAGGCAAAAAAGTTGGGGTGACGCGTGGCAGTATTCAAGAACTGCTATTGGCCGCAGAGTTAGGTCAGCATGGCCTGAGTTCATCTGATGTACCCGGCAAAGATGTGCAATTGATTTACTTGGGATATCCCGATTTGAATCAAGCCTTACTCGGCAAGAATCTTGACGCCATTATGCAAACTGAGCCGCAGTCCTCCCAAGCATTGAACAAAGGCTTTGGTGTCGAGGTGATCAAACCTTACGACACACCTATCGGTTCTCCGATTCGCACTTTGGTCATGACAGAAAAATTCTACAAAGAGCGTCGCCCTGTCGCGGAAAAATTTATGCGTTGTTTCGTCGAAGCGACCAAGACTTTTATCGACAGTAAAGCGACCGCGCAAAAATACGTGACGCAAACCATATTTAAAGGCCAAATCACCGCCGATGATTTCGATGATGCGATCGGAAATTCTGCCTACACCTATGATATTACACCTGCCCATATTCAAGTGACTACTGATGTGATGGTGAAGCATGGCATCGGTAAGATGGCGACGCCACCTGTGGCAACGGATTGGGTGAAAGTGGATTTGCTCGAACAAGCAAAAAAATCTTTGAATATCAAATAAGTGTGATCGTTGACCGAAGCACGCTGTTAGACAACGCCCTGAAAGCAACGCACTGAAAACAAAGCACAAGGAGTAGGGCTTGAATATTTTGATGAAGCGATGGCGTAGCATACTCACTGGCATGATCGTGCCAGTGTTGCTGGTCGCCTTATGGCAAACCGCGTCGATGCGAGAATGGGTCAATCCTCACGTTTTGCCATCGCCATCGGCGGTGGTGCAACGATGGATTACCTATCTCTTGCCGCAGACCAGTTTCGCCGAAGCCGGTGGCAGTTGGTTTGCATGGGCTATGTCGGGCGAATTAATTGTTGATTCCATGGGAAGTATGTATCGCGTGATGGTCGGCTTTTGTATCGGTGCTGGCCTGGCTTTGCCTCTGGGGTTGGTGATGGGGGCAAGTCAACGCGCGTTTGCATTATTTAACCCCATGATGCAGGTGTTGAGACCGATTCCCCCCATCGCCTATATTCCCTTATCGATATTGTGGTTTGGCTTGGGTAATCCTCCAGCGATCTTCTTGATCGCTATCGGTGCCTTCTTTCCTGTGCTGATCAATACTATTGCAGGGGTACGCCAAGTCGATGGCATTTATATTCGCGCTGCACGTAATCTCGGTGCGAATCAATTTACTTTGTTCGCTAGAGTGATTTTGCCTGCGGCGGTGCCCTACATTTTGTCCGGTGTGCGTATCGGTATAGGTACGGCATTCATTGTTGTGATCGTATCGGAAATGATCGCCGTAAATAATGGCTTGGGATTTAGGATCTTGGAAGCGCGTGAATATTTTTGGTCAGACAAAATTATTGCAGGCATGATTACGATTGGATTGTGGGGCTTGATCATCGATATCGTGGTCTCAAGTTTGAATAACTATTTACTGCGTTGGCATCGCGGATTGGAGCATTAAGATGAGTGCAGCCAGTATACAAATTCAAGGCGTGAATAAAATTTTCGCCAGCGATGATCGTGAAGTCGTGGCACTGAGAGACATTAATTTGGAGATTCCTAGTGGCCAGTTTGTATGTCTGCTCGGACCATCCGGTTGTGGTAAGTCAACCCTACTAAATGCAATTGCCGGTTTTTCTCTACCGAGTAGTGGCACCATCGCAGCCGACGCTAAAGTGGTTAGCGGCCCGGGGCCGGAACGCGGTATGGTGTTCCAAGAATATGCACTATTTCCGTGGATGACGGTCGAAAAGAACATCGCGTTTGGTTTGGAAATTAAAGGCCAATCGAAGGTGCAGATTGAACAGACCGTAAGCACGCTTCTACAAAAGTTGGGCTTGAGCGACTTCCGTCAGCGCTATCCTAAAGATCTTTCGGGTGGTATGCGTCAGCGCGTCGCGATTGCACGCGTGTTAGCCTTGGATTCGCCGATACTTTTAATGGATGAGCCTTTCGGTGCGCTTGATGCCTTGACGCGCCGTAGCCTGCAGGACGAGTTACTGCGCATTTGGTCAGAGCTTGGTAAGACTGTCATCTTCGTTACGCATAGTATCGAAGAAGCGATTTACTTAGCGGATCGTATCATCGTCATGACGTATCGCCCAGGGACGATTAAGCGCGATATGCTAATCGATTTGCCGCGTCTACGTGATCCTGCGTCTTCTGAATTCAATACTTTGAAACGAGAACTAGGGATGTTGGTCATGGAAGAGCAGCAACGCCATCAACAAGCAGAAATGATAGCGGCTGCGGTTGACTAAGCCAGAAGTTTAGAATGAAGCAGATGAAGCCGATGACAAAAGACAGTCGTATTCCACACCGCGATGATGCGAACTTAGGGCCAGCTGAACTGGTTGACGCAATTCGCCAACGTCGCGGCGGGCAGTTATTAAACCTTGACCGCATGTTACTCAATAGTCCTGCCTACGCTACTGGGTGGAATCAATTTTTGGGGGCAGTGCGTAATCGCCTTTCGCTCAATGCCGAGTGGCGTGAACTGGCCATTTGCGCGGTAGCGATTTTGACGCAAGCACCCTATGAATACGCGCAGCATGCTCCCGAATATCTAATTGCGGGCGGTACACAAGCAAAGCTTGATGCGCTACAAACGTGGGCGCATGCAGAGCCACAATCAAACTCACAATCAAACTCACAATCAAACTCACAATCAGCGAGCGATGGTGAAGCAGTGTTCAATGAGGCAGAGGCCAGTGTGATCGCCATGGCACGAGAAATGACCTTAAATGTGCAGGTCAGCGATAGCTGTTTTCAACGCCTGCAGGCCGTGTTGCCAGAACCCCAGCAACAAGTGGAGCTGGTCGGGGTGATCGCAGCCTACAATATGGTGGCTCGTTTCTTAGAGGCCTTGCAAGTCGAGCCAGAATAAAAAGCTTTGCGACTCAGTACGCATTATTTTGCGTCGGTGTTTTACGCGGTATGCGAATGATAGGTTTGACCGCAATTGTCCAGTCAAGCTTTTGACTGCCATTTTCTTGTATGTTGACGCGATTGCCGTTTTCGCCGGCGGTCATCCCCATGCTTGGGTGCCACACCTTTAGTTGATAGTCTCCTGCGGGTAGGTCGTTGATGGCGGCGTTTCCATCTTTCGCGGTTTTGGCGAAATACGGCGTTTCGGCGACGTAGACATAACTCAACATCCAATCATGGATATTGCAGCCAAGAACCACAATGCCGGCTTTGTCGAGAACCACAGGGGGCGCAGTTTTGCCAGAATATAGTTGTAATTCAAAAGTCTTGGCGGCGGAAAAAGAATACACGTGGTGCCGCACATCGTCCTTATTCGGGAAGAACACTTTAGAACCGACTAACACTGGTTTGACGAAGGGCACAAATTCCTTATCAATTTGGTCGATGATCTCATCTTTGGCCTTGATACGCGCCAGTTTAGATGGATCGACTGGCGTCGCTAAGATGATGGCGTCTTCCACCGCTTTGCCTTTCTGATCGACGATATGGGCGCGTAGTTCACCCGCATTGGCGCTTCCTGCGAATATGAATAAGCCCCACAAAAAAATATTTTGTACAGCGCTTAGGTAGAAGCTTTGATGATGAATGGATGTGTGCATCGTTGGCTCTCTGATCTTAGGTCGTATGAAGTTCTAGAACTGATATCGCGCAGAAAGACTATAAGTGCGTCGTGAATAGCTGACGCCATTACTCACTTTCGAATCATGTTGCTGCCCATCGAGTTGCAGTGCCCATTGCGAAGTGATCGGCATCGTGAAACCCAAACCTCGTGTCTTTACTTCGCCGTTGAGTCGATAGACATCACGATCTGGGCCAAATGTAGGGTCGGGGCGTATGGCTTTGGCGACATCGTAGATAGCCGCCGAATCAGCGATGGTCGTCACGATCAATTCTCCACGACGTATGCCATAGCTTAGCGACAGAAGTTTGTCATTCCACACCGTGTAATCAAGTACGAGTTGCAAGCTACGATTTCTTCCTTCATATACAGCACCTGAACGGCCTTCTTCGACGCTTTGATTGTGATTGCCATGATGAATTTCGCCTACGATGCGTGCGGTGAAATTGAGTGAATCGATCAGGCGTTTGCTAGCCCGCAGTTCCAACGTCTGCACTTTTTTATCTTTATCATTCTGTGAATATTGTTGAAGCCCATAACTCATATTGACACCGAAAATGGGAGCGTAGGGGCCAAGGCCCCATTTCTTTTTGAGGTCGATATTGGCTGTGACGTCTAGCTTATCCAGACCGTCGAGTTTTTGGTAACTATCTTTACTGAGCTTGCCACCAAAAGTCCATAAATAAGGATCATCTCCTAGGGCTAAGATTCGTCCAAAGCTCAATGAACTGCTGAACGTCGTGTCGCCCACGGCGTATCTTGCGCGAGAATTGCCGACGTTATCGTCACGATGAAGGCGGGTCTCAAAGCTCGCAAAATCGTCGGCTTGCGCACAAGGCATACCTACGAGGCCGGCGAAACATAAAGCGTGAATGTTGGAGAATTTTTTGAATTTCAGCATAGTCTTATTTCTTAAATTTCCACTGCGATGTTTGCAACCAATTTTCTAGCGTTTCTGCAGCCAGTGGTCGGCTCACAAAATAGCCTTGTATCGCATCGCAACCCATTTGTGCCAGTGCATCCCAAGTCGCTTGATTTTCAACACCTTCAGCAATGACGGTTAGTCCCATATTGTGCCCCAAGTCTATGGTCGACCGGACAATCACGGCATCATCGGGATTGTTTTCCATATCGGTGATAAAAGACTTGTCAATCTTAAGCTCATTCACCGGCAATTTTTTGAGATAAGCTAAAGATGAATAACCAGTTCCGAAATCATCAATCGACATGCGTAAGCCTTTGGCGCGTAGTTGATTTAATACGTCCATCGCGCTCTTAGGGTCGGTCATAATTGCGCTTTCGGTAATCTCTAGTGTTAACCAATCCGTCTCAGCTTGATATCTCGTCATCTGCTCCGCAAAAATACTCGGTAACTTCGGATTTAATAAATCACGGGCGGAAATATTGATGGAGATCGTCATTGCTAAGTTTTTTTCTTGCCATACCCGTGCTTGCCGCAGAGCCTCGTTGATGACCCACTCGGTAATCATGCCAATAAAGCCCGTGCTTTCGGCGAAAGGGATAAATTGATCAGGCGGAATTACGCCGCGTTTAGGATGAACCCAACGCACCAAGGCTTCGACCTCGCTAATACTGTTGTTGTTGAGTTTGACCTTGGGTTGATAGTAGAGTTTGAGTTCATCGTGTTCTAAGGCATGGCGTAACTCTGCCAATAGAGAGAGGTTTTGTTGAGTGTGGGCTTCAAGTGCTGGGTCGTACACCACGTAGCCGCTATTACTTCTTTTTGAGGTATACATTGCCAACTCAGCATGTCGCAGGAGCGCGTTCTGTTGATTGCCATGCAGAGGGTAATGCACGATGCCGATACTGCCACTGGCAATCACTTGGTGCCCTTCCAATAGAATGGGGCGGTCCAGAGCATTGCGAATTTGTGCCGCCAAGCCAATCGCACGATCTGGCTCATGGCCCACCAGCAGCATGCCAAATTCATCGCCGCCAAGGCGCGCAATCAAATTGAATTCGGTTCCAACTTCGTGCTGTAGTCTTTGCACGATTTCTTTGAGTAGCATGTCGCCGATAGGATGCCCCAAGATATCATTCACATCCTTGAAACGGTCGATATCCATCAGCAATATGGAAAATGCATGCATATTGCCGCTGTTCTGTTGTGCTACAAGTATGGTTTGATCTAGGGTTTGTGAGAACGCAGTACGATTGGCAAGCCCAGTGAGACTATCTCGATAAGCCAACTCGCTAATGCGCTCTTCGCGCACCGCGATTCCTTGCGCCATATTGTGCAGTGCGGATGCCAGTTGTCCGACTTCGTCATCACGTGCGACGACTTTATCTTGTTGATAGTGACCTAGTTCGATGTCTTGGGCGACGCTGCCTAAATCACGTAAAGGCCTAGTGATGTTACGTGCGATACGGAATGAAGCCGCCAGTGTTGCACCGAGTGCGAGTACACCGAGTAGTATCAAGATCATTTGGAGTCGGCGCAGCGGAGCTAGCACGATGTCTAGCGATTGTTGAAGTACGGTGACGGCCTCAACATCTGCGCTCAGTTTCAGACGGGAAATGCGAGTCAGGTAGTCCTCGTTCGCAAGAGAAGTGACTTTGACATAGGCTTCAACGTCGCCGGCAACCGTGGCAATATCTTTGGGCAGGGTCGCAGCACTATCGTTCGGTAAAGTACTGGCGATTAATTGCAGCTTGCCACCCACAGCGTTCGGCGTCATGAAGGAAACTTCTAAGCCTGTAAGTGATTTTAGATTGGCGGCGAATTTATCATCAATCACAAAGCCTAAGGCCAACCACGCTACTGGCAGTGGCGCCATCACTGGTACCACTACTAACTGATAGAGTTTGCCGTCGAACATGACGACAGAAGTTGTTTGTCCGTTTTGCTCAGCGAGCTTGATTAATTGCGGAAAGGCGAATGCTTGACCTGCATGACTTTGCTTGAGTGTGTCAGCTACCAGAATATTATCGGTACCAACCAACATCGCAATATCTGCATTGATTCGTCCTCCATGATTTTGCAGAACCGAGACGATGGTGTTGCGGTCACCAGTTGCTACCGCTTTAATGAAAGCGAAATCTGAAGTCAGGATGCCAGCCGATTGTGTCAGCCATTTAGTATTGTCAGCGCGGATGGAATTGAAGATCTTCTCACCAGCGAGCAAATTGTGTTCGATATCTTTGTTGGCGCTCTTAGAGATAAAGCTATTTACAAACACAAGCGAGATCACCTGCACGATGATGAGCAAGGCCGAAAAAGCGATAATGATCCGTGTTTGTAGATGCCGAATACGCACGATGCTTATCCTGGAAAACGTAGGGGAGAGCCAAACGGGGAACCACAGATGCAGCAACAAGCATCATAAAGCAGTTTCGCTCTTGCTCTCAAGAATCAGTAATGTAAAGTGCGAAGTGATATGTTTTGACCAAGATTTTGCGCCATTTATGTACGATTTTTACAAAAAATTAGGCGATTGTTAGAGTCTTGTTGGGATCTTGTGTAGCCATGCCGAAGTGTACGAGCTGGTTCCTAATCAGGAGAGCCCGGTGTTAAATGAGCAAAGTAATGGGAAGCGAGTGAGTTGACTATGAATGTGATTACATCCCCGCTTGCGCGGGGATCACAATTAGTCGCTTCATCAAGTGATGAGGTCACACTGGGCGTGAACAGACTATATCGGCATCAAGGTCGGCTGGCGATTTTTCAAAATATCCTCTGCACGTACATGGACTGCTGCAAGAGATTCAGGGTGCGTCAAAATATAAAATTGATTGGAAAGTATTGCGTCGATGACTTGCTTGGCTACATCCTCTGTAGATAAACCATTTTGTACGGCTTTTGTGATATTTGCGCTCGCCTTGGCGGAGATACGTTCGAGTTTATCCATATCGGTGCGTTGCGCAGGGTCGCGGTTACGTTCAGATTCAATAATGCGTGTATTCACCCAGCTTGGACATAACACCGAAACGCCGAGTTTGGTTTGGCGCAGCGTGAGATCGTGATGCAAACCTTCAGACAAAGTCACGACACCAAATTTGCTGACGTTATAGGCTGCCAGCGCAGGGGCTGATAGCAGGCCCGCCATTGAGGCCGTATTCACAATATGACCTTCTTCACCGTTGGCTAACATACGTGGAATAAACGCACGCAAAGCATGGGTTACGCCATACAGGTTGACGCCCATAATCCATTCCCAATCTTGCGCTGTGGTTTCCCATGCGGCTTTGGTGAAGGCGACGCCAGCATTATTGACGAGTAAATGGACATTGCCGAAGTGGCTAAAGGCTTGATCCGCCAAATGATTGACGGCTTCCTCCTTCGCCACGTCGGTCACCACACCTATCACCTCGCTACCATTGGCTTTGAATTCTTGAACTGTTGCATCGAGTCTGCTGGCGCTGATATCGGCTAACACCAACTTCATTCCTTGGGCTGCCGCCGCGACTGCAATCGCTTTGCCTATGCCTTCCGCTGCACCGGTAATCACGGCGACTTTGTTCTTAAGGTCTTTCAATCTGCACTCCAATACTGAAAATATAAAATGTGGGGTTTATCGATAACTCATGAGCGCAGGCGCTTGATGCATTTCCAAGTGCGTACTGCTATTCAAAAAACTTAGGCTGATTCTATTCGGGCGATAGTGCAGGCGAGTCACACCGCTATTCACCAAGCTCGCATTTAAATCAAAAATGCGCTCATCACTGATACCGAGCACTTGTTGAAGAATGGCCGAAATGGTGCCACCAGAAGTGAAGATCCAGATCTTTCCTTCTTTAGCGCAGGCTTGTTGCAAGGCATTACGACAACGCTGCTGAAAGGCTATCCATGTTTCGCTATAGTCAACATATTCACCACTGACCCACTGCTGCACAGCGACAGTGAATAATTCTTGGAACGCGCGTCGAGGATGGCTTTGTGCGGCGACAAATTGTTTGAGCTCTGCGAAGTTGACAAACTGTGGCGCATGTTTGAGTAAGACTTCTTGATGATCGAATTCATCAAAGCCAGAGTCTATCAACCATTGATCTTCTGGCATCTCGTTGAGGTCTTCGCGCCACGCTTGCAAGCAAGATTGCGCGGTTTGTTTGTGGCGTTTGGCGCTGCCGCAAATTATGCTATCGGGCACATGACCCATGCTGCGCATCCAGGTACCGAGCAGCCGTGATTGTTCCATCCCCAATGTGGAGAGTTGATCATAGTCCTCAGCATCGAAGCTGGCTTGACCGTGGCGAATGAGGTAAATACTGCCCATGTCTTTTCTCGGCTTCACAAACTCGACGCTGCGATCAGACGCAGGCAGCGTTGTTCGAGGTAGTTACTCATCTTGCCGAAATTGGCAAATGCTGGGTTTGTAGTTTGGCCATGAAAGTAGCGATAGTAAATTTGTTGCACGATCACGGCTAGGCGGAATAAACCAAAGATCGCATAAAAATCAAAATTGTCGACGCGATAGCCGGTTTTCTCACCGTAATACGCGATCACTTCATCGCGAGTGAGCATGCCGGGTAAATGCGTAGGTTGGCGCCGTACCGATTGAAACACGGCGTCGTCGTCGGCTTGCACCCAGTAGGCCAAGGTATTACCGAGGTCCATCAAGGGGTCGCCTAAGGTCGCCATTTCCCAATCTAATACGCCGATCACTTCGCTGCTATTGTCAGGCTTGAGCACCACGTTATCGAAGCGGAAATCATTGTGGATTAGGCAGGTGGCGACATCTTTTGCTGGCATCTTCGCTTGCAGCCAAGCGACGACTTGTTCGAAATCGCCGACATCGTCAGTTTTGGCTTTGCGATAGCGTTCGCTCCAGCCATCCATTTGTCTTTGTACATAGCCTTCGCCTTTGGCAATGCCCGCCAGACCAGCGGCCTGCACATCGATCTGATGTAATTCGATCATTTTGTCGATCACATTCAAACACAAGCGTCTCGTCTCTTCCTCACTGAGCACCATGCCTTTCGGTAAATTGTGGCGAGGGATGATGCCGTGAATACGTTCCATTACATAGAAATCACAGTCCATGATGCTGGCATCGTCGCAGCTCGCAATCACGGCAGGCACATACGGGTAGACTGGCTTTAAGGCCTGCATGATTTTCGCTTCGCGCAGCATATCGTGCGCCGACTTTGCACGATGCCCAAACGGTGGACGACGCAAAATGAGATCGCGATCGGTATACCGTAAAAGGTAGGTGAGATTAGACGCGCCACCAGCGAACTGCTCAATGATGGGTGTGCCTTGTAAACCCGGAATATGCTGCTTGACGAAGGCATCTACTTTTTCTATCGGCAGTTCTTCACCTTCGCGCACTTGGCTGGCGCGGTCATTAAACGCTTGTGTATCTTGAGGCTTGGTGCTCATTGCGATCTCTCATAGATCGGAA
>CALKVB010000619.1 GCA_937996605.1 uncultured Oxalobacteraceae bacterium
TGGCGATTGGTAATGGTTGGTTTGCCTAGTTGTGTGAAGATAAAAATCTTGAACCGATTAGGACATTTGCTGAATTGGCTGTGCGTTTCCGAGCGCCACAGTTGCGCGCTCCCTTCAATGTTCAAGCACGTCTAGCTGCGGGTTTTACTGAGGCCGAATTGCAGGCGATGAAGATTAGTTAGACCTCGTCTTGAATTGCTCTTGCGGGTTGAATTAGGACCTTTAGGCATGCTTTTTCTCGCCTTTAAATCTCTCGTAACTAATCGATAATCTATGCTGAGTAAAATTCGATGGTACTGCTGCAATTGATAACTGACGAGAGATGTAAGCATGAATTTGAATCGCAATATTTTTCAAGCTGGCCTTGGCGAATGGGCACGTATTAGCATAGTGTTAATGTGCCTCTCTATAGTGAGCCTAGGGCTAAGTTCCTGTAGTTTATTCTCTCAGGCTAAACCAAGCATACCGGTCGCTGAACGTGTCTTGAAGAAGAAGATTGTGATGACAGGCTTTGCCGTCAACGTACCAACCCAAGTCCAAGATATGGACGATATCGCTCAAGGTATTCCGCGTGAAATGTTGAGCCGACTTGAGCGTTCTGGCGCTTACTTGGTGCGTCAATCAAAAAATTTACTCTCATTCGATTACCATCAAGAAGCACCAACTGCACAATTGGTGAGACAAGTCGCAGCAGAGAATGATGCGCAGTTTGTGGTCGCCGGTGAGGTGAGGAATGCAGGCGTCCGTAGCGATAAGAAATATTGGGGTATGTGGGAAACACGCAAGCGGCATATAGAAATCGAGTTTGCTATTTACGATGGTATAAGTGGCGCATTCCTTTCACGCCATCATCTCTATAGACCAGCTGAGGATGATGCGCCAGTAGGACGAGACAAGGCGTTCGGTAGCGTGGCTTTTTACGCGACAAGCTTTGGTAAAGCCTTAGATGCAGTTTTGGAAGAGTCGGTCGCTTGGATAAGAAAAGATCTCGCACCATTTCCGATGATGGCAAAGATAATTAAAATTCAAGATAAACAACTGATTTTTGACGCTGGAGTGAGTTCTAACGTCCTTACGGGAGATCTTGGTTTAGTTGTCTCAGACTTCGATCAATTGCCAGCAATTGGACTGACCGCGCAGCAAGCGCGACCTTTGCAGTATGGAATTCCTCAGGCAAGTATGGGGCAAATCAAAGTCGTTCAAGCGCAATATCCCTTTGCAATTGGGGAATTGCAAAATCCAGTCGAACTCGAAGCGATTAAAGTAAAAGTCGGCGATTACGTGCGCTTCGATGCTGCACGTTGAGTTTGGGGGCTAGCATCTAGCCTTGATGTTGGAGTTACCGACCGAAACCCAGCACAGCTCAAATCTACAATACTAAATTTATATTGGTTTTTCTACATTCATCAAATCAATCGTAGGTGCTCGCAAGATTTTTGTTCACTTGCAGCAAAATTTTGCTGATCGAGTATAATTATCGAACGGTCGTTCTATTTTTATCTTTAGGTCAACATTATGAAACCAAGTCGCTCAGAGTTTGTCCCTTTACGTGGTCTGAATATGCATTTTCGTCATTGGGGTGATCCAGATGCGCCTTTGTTGGTAATGGTTCATGGCTGGATGGATGTTGCTGCGTCGTTTCAATTTGTGGTCGATTGTTTGGCGAAAGATTGGCATATTATTGCCCCGGATTGGCGCGGTTTTGGCTTAACTGAGTATCCAAAGGTTGAAAGCTACTGGTTCCCAGATTATGTCGCCGATTTGGACGCAATCTTGGCGCATTTTTCGCCTGACCAGCCGGTCAACTTACTAGGCCATAGCATGGGCGGAAATATCGCCATGATATATGCCGGTGTGCGCCCAGAACGCATCGCTAAATTGATTAATTTGGAAGGCTTCGGCATGCCAATGACGCAAGCCAAGCAAGCGCCAGGGCGCTATCGCAAGTGGCTAGAAGAATTACGCCAAGTGCCCACTTTGCGACCTTACGCAAGTGCTGCTGAAGTGGCGGCACGCTTACAAAAAACGAATCCACGTTTGCGTGATGAGAGAGCCGCATTTTTGGCGCAAAATTGGGCCAAAGAGAATGCCAATGGTCAACGCCAGCGCAAAGTAGTGCAGGGTGGCGCCGCCAAACAGGAGCATTGAAAGCACCATGAGCTGTGTCGATCCATGCGTAATGATGGTCCGGCTGATGGTGGAAGTGATCGCGTTATCAATGATCTCCACCGTATTCATCTTGCGATACCGGCGAAAGTTCTCGCGAATCCGGTCGAAGATGACCACCAGATCGGAAGAGCGTCGTGTAGGGAAAGAG
>CALKVB010000620.1 GCA_937996605.1 uncultured Oxalobacteraceae bacterium
ATTTTTTTAGGCGCGCTCAGTCTCGTTACTCCAGGCTTTGCGCTGAGCCAGGAAAAGTACGTTGGCCCAACGCGCTATTTAGATGAACTAAAAGAAGCAGAACGGCTTTTGGCCACGACTGACCCCATAGCGCAGAAAGGTCAATACGGTGTCTACCTCCAAACATTGGGCGTCGCGCAGTCACGCGTTGGCGACGTGGATGGAGCCATCAATTCCTTCGATAAGTTCCAATCCACATTGAATGTACCGCAAGAGCCAGCAGTAGACATCGACGGTTTGACAGCCGAAGATGCGATCGCAGCGATCATTAATGCCGCTAGGAAGCGGCAGATCGTGATTCTCAACGAGGGACATAACATGCCTATGCATCGTGCCTTTGCACAGAAGCTTTCACGAGAATTACGCAAACTAGGCTTCAGTTATCTCGCCTGCGAAACCTTCGGCGAGAGTATCGCTGACGTAGCCCGTATTGGAGTTACTTGGTATTCAGGCTACTATACGCAGGATCCGGTGTTCGGAGAATTCGTACGCGAAGCCCATAAGAGCGGCTGGACGTTGGTGCCGTATGAGACCATAACCGACGATGTATCGGAACTCAGTCACGCTGAGCGCATGAAGATTCGCGAACTCGGTCAGGCGCAAAACCTAGTCGACCGTATCCTCACCAAGGACCCGACTGCAAAGATCTTTATCTTCGTCGGCTATGGCCATGCACGTAAAGCCCCAAAGGCTAAGCAGGAAGGTCTAGCTGACATGATGGCGGAGTATCTTCGACGTCTCTCGGGAATTGATCCGCTCGTCATAGATCAAACTAAGATGTACAGCCATCCTGAGCAGGCCTTCGAGCTCCCGCCTTACCGGCCGATTGTGCAGGTATTCCCTCGTAGCGAGCCCTTCGTGTTAAGGACGGCCGATGGTGGATACCGAACGATCGGCTATGCGGAGGGAATGGTTGACTTTGTTGTGGTGCATCCGCCTTACCCTTTGGAAAATGGCAGGCCACAGTGGTTGCGTACTTTGGCTGGACGAGTAGCACGCGAGATACCTGCAGGATTACTGCCAGAGTCCGGGCGCCGCGTGATCTCTGTATTCCGTGAGGAGGATTCGGGTGACGCTGTGCCAGTTGATGTGGTCCTTTTGGAGGCAGGCAAACCGATGCCTATGTTAATGCTTCCAGGGGGGAAGTTTCGGCTGACTGTCGAAAACTGATGAGCCCGCATAGGTACGATTAGCGCAGTGTAATCGTACGCATGTCATCGCATGCTATGACAATCCCTTTTAATTGAAGAAAATGGCATAACCAGCAGACACCCACTTCAAAAAGCAATAAATTATTATTTTTTCTTGCCTTTTAGTTACTGTTAACCTAAGCTAAAGCCACTGTTTTTTCTTCTCAATCAAAAGAGGTGGCAAATGCCGATGGCGCGTAGTCGATATGTCTCGCTCGAAGCAACACCGTACTATCACTGCATAGGGCGTTGTGTTCGTCGCGCTTTCTTGTGGGGTAAAGATCATTTCTCTGGGCGTGATTTCTCCCATCGTAAAGCATGGGTGGTTGAACGCTTGGCTGAGTTGTCGGAAGTGTTCTCAATGTCGGTTTGCGCCTATGCGGTGATGTCCAACCATTACCATCTCGTGCTGCATGTCGATCGTGAGCGTGCGGAGCAAATGAGTCAAACTGAAGTGTTGGCACGTTGGTCTCGTTTGTTTAATTTGCCCTACATTCTTGACCAGCTCATGCAAGGCAAACATCAAGATGCTGCGACAAAACGGGTTGCGGATGAGTTGGTCGAACAACTTCGCACACGGCTTTACGATATCTCATGGTTCATGCGTTGTCTGAACGAATCGATTGCACGACGTGCCAACGCCGAAGACCAATGCACTGGGCGCTTTTGGGAGGGGCGTTTTAAGAGCCAAGCCATCTTAGATGAAGCTGGTTTGCTCGCCTGCTGTGCCTATGTTGATCTTAATCCGATACGAGCAGGCATCGCTGATCTCCCTGAGAACTCGGATTACACGTCGATTCAACAACGCTTGAAAGACCTGAAAAAGCCCAAAACAAAACGGCAGCAAATGACAACACCAGCAACCATCGAAAAACAGATCAAAATCCCGCTCCACCCTTTCGGGAATTCAATGAGTGTTGCACCCGCCCAAGGTCTGCCATGCACCGCGCGTGATTACATGGAACTCGTCGATTGGGCGGCACGCATCGTACGTAGCGACAAGAAGCATGCAATGTCACAACGAGTTCCTCCGATCTTGAATCGTCTTGGTTTTACACCAGAAGAATTTATCAAGGCCACACGCGCCAAAGCAATGACGCGTGGTACAGCAATCGCACAGTTAGAGCGTCTTCGTGCCTATGCTGATCATCTAAAGAAACGTTGTGTGGTTGGCGTTGCGATATCGGTTTGCACCTGAGGCTGTGTACGCTTGTACCTATTTATTGTGTGATGCCATTTAGATTAAATAAAACAGAAAAAGAAAATACGACCAGACGAAAAATATGATTGATTGACGTGCCGTAAGCGGGAAGCCAAAGGCGCGGAGATGGTTGGTGTCGGTGCAGTTTTGTGTAAAAATAGTGATAGAAGCGAGTTGAGTTCTCGCTTATTTTTGTGGCTTATTAGGAATGGGTGTCCAGTTGATGGATGATCAGATGTGCAAAGCATTGGAGCCTCTTCCGATTGCATAGTGATTTGCTTTCTGGATCAAGTAACTTTCGAGGAATTCATTAGAAAATCAATTTCAGAAGCAAGGTGTGAAATCGGTGTCCAATGATTTTTCTGGACAACGAACGTCCTCCCCATCTTCAACTTTCTTTTGCCTTTAAGAGTAAATCAGATTGCTTCTCGTTCTGATAACACTTAGAATCCTCATGACAAATTTATAAGTAGCTGTAGACGCTTCGTGCAATTGAGCATTCTTAACGGATACCGCTATCCGGTTCCTCATTCGGAGTGCCGCACAAAAAAACGTTTAACTGGAGATACGATGAAAAAAATATTCGTCAATATTGGTTTTGGTATTTTTGGATTTATCGTCGTGATTCTCATCGTTGGCGTCACCTACGAGAGCTTGGGTAGACGAAATGCCGCAAAGAACTTTCCACCACCTGGCAAACTAGTGGATATTGGTGGTCGCCATATTCAATTGGATTGCCGAGGTTCGGGTAGCCCCACCGTTGTATTTCAATCGGGATTGGATTCGACCGGATCGCTGAGCTGGTCGGCAGTGCATGACGAAATTGCGAAGACCACTCGGGCTTGTGCCTATAGCCGTGCTGGCATCATGTGGAGTGAGCCTCATGAAGCTCCAGAGCTTGCCAAATCGATTGCTGAGGACTTGCATGCCGCCTTGAAGAATTCCGGTGAAGTAGACCCCTTAGTACTAGTCGGTCATTCTCTCGGTGGCCCTTACAACATGGTCTACATGAAATATTTTGGCGCAGAGGTCGCGGGATTGGTTTTTGTGGATACTTCTCACCCTGATCAGATTTCGCGCGGTAGAGCAATGGAAGCTTTAGAGTCGGACTCTGCAAAAGCCAAATGGCAGTCAGAGAAAAAATGGGAAGAGTTTTTAGATAAATCAGGAGCAGCATTAAATTGGACCGGTATTGTCCGGCTCAATTCAGCGATGGATGAAAAAGAGGGAAGTCGGACTGAGTCCAATGATCTTGCCAAGCAAGCCTATGCATCGACTTCACTAGGTCCAGTGCTTAAGGAGGATGATGCGCTTGAACAAACCTTGAATGAGGCAGGAACCTTCCGAGATCTTGGAGACCGTCCAATAGTTGTACTGACAGCAGTGCCACCTGTCCCAAAGCAAGAACTCTCGACGTTCGAAAAAGCAGCAAGAGAAAATTGGTTGTGGATGCAGGAAGATCAAGCGAAGTGGTCATCACAGAGTCAGCATAAGCTGGTACACGATACTGGCCACTATATCCAACGTGATCAACCCGCAGTTGTGATTGATGCAGTGCGCACCGTGATCTCAACAGTGCGCGAAAAAAAGCCCGCGCAAATGTAAGGCCTGGTAATCATCTCGTCATTCACGCAACCTGAGGTCGACGAACCGAATTACCACTTGGTGATTTAGGTTGATGAATTAAGTAGGCACTCGATTCTATAAGTAACACTAGAGATTGTTGTCCAACGATCTTGTGGGAATGATGTCTACATCGCCTTCCTCGATACGCATGCCCAAGTAGGGACGGAATGGTTTAATTTGGCGCGGAGGATGGAGCGATTGCAGCGAAATGCTTGATTGTCTTGTGTAATTCAATTGCGTAGAATGCTAATTTTTGTGACGCATTTCTTGGAAATTTTAATAGATGTTCCGTAACAGTATTTTTCGCCGCAAGGCTGGTATTGATGCAGTTCTTGGGGAGTAATGTGAAGTGTTATGCGTTACGCGAATTTTTTACCCATCTTTTCACCTTCTATATCTAGTTAGATGGCCAAGCGGCGCTGCCGAGGGTTGGGCATCCTGGAGAGAAGGTCAATGATGGAGAGTCTTCTTACCGGAACACCGGCGTCTCGGCTATTCCGCACACTTCTGCATGAAGACACGTCGATGGACGCGTGGAAACTGGATCAAATTCTCATCAGGGAGCTTCCGAACATCAGCCCGGCGGCTTCGATTGCAATACGGAGATGGGGGAGTCTCGGCTCGATTGTGATCTCCGATGAAGACTTGGATGCGCTGATCTCTCACTTTCTCGTCGAGGCTGGATACGCAACCTAGGACCTGGCCGCCACCTTGACTACAAGTGGACTTGTACGCTAATAGACTCATTGGTAAATCGGCACGGGGACGACGGGCCGCCTAACTTGGCAGTTGACACGGAAACGCTGCGGCAAGGGGCGCGGGGCGCTGTGAGATATCTTGCCCCGCGCGGCCCGTTGCCGCAGCGTGCTGGTCACTTCTACGCTAAATTTCACAAGAAGCATTCACAAATGTTCAAAATAATTCTGTTTATTTTCATTATCACCGTAGCCAACGATTTGAACGCAGCTCAGTCAGATAAACAGCAAAGTAAAGAATCGTTGACGAGTACATGGGAGCCACCTGCAGGATTAATGCAAATCCCGATTTGGCCTAATGGTGCGCCGAATATGACAGGCGGCTTGCAGCGTACTGAAACGCTGCAAGCTAAAGAACCGCCAGAGGTTAAACCGGGGCGAGCTTATATACAAATCCTCGACGTCACCAAACCTACCATGACAGTCTTTCCGCCTAAAGGTGAAAACACCGGCGTATCAATGGTGGTCTTTCCAGGCGGAGGATTTCGTATCTTGGCAATAGATCTAGAAGGAACTGAGATATGCGATTGGGTCACTTCCAAGGGCATCACATGTATTTTGCTCAAGTATCGTGTCCCCAAGGGCAACCACTATTGGGACAAAAATTGTAAATGCCACATAACGCCTAAATTCCCCCTTGCCCTTCAAGATGCGCAGAGAACAATTAAGCTTGTACGGTCTAAAGCAAAGGAATGGAACATCGATCCGAACAAAATTGGTGTGATCGGTTTCTCGGCAGGCGGTTACCTAGTTGCTCAGACTAGCAACATATTCAAGTCAACCTACAGCCCCGTGGACTCGGCCGACAAGCTAAGCAGTCGACCTGACTATGCTATCGCACTGTATCCTGGACATCTCTGTCGAGCTGGCGGCACGTTCGACCCTTCGATAAGAGTCACACAGCAAACGCCACCAACATTTCTACTGCAAGCGTGGGACGATCCCGTCGATAATATCTGTAACAGTACGATGTATGCGAGGGCACTTAGCAATGCGGGAGTCCAAGCAGAAGTTCATCTTTTTGCTAAAGGTGGACATGCATTTGGATTGCGAGGTAATGCACATCCAATTTCGACGTGGACTGCACTTGTTGAGAGCTGGCTCAGGGACATCGAGATCCTGCCACCTTCGGTTCCGCGGTAAAAAAAATCAAGGTTCACATGACTTTCGAAAATGACGTGCGAATGTGTGATTACATAAATTTACTGATTGGCGCGCTTGCCTTTCAAATTTACCTTAAGCGCTTCGATGACAACTGAGGGAATCAAAGTCTATGTTCTTAAACCACTCGATGATCCTTGGGGTGATTATGGGAACATACTCGTTCACGGGATGACGAGGCATCTAGATAAATCTGAGTCGCTGTTGCAGCTTGAACGAACGGCTCCTTTTATTCCCCTGGTTAGCATGCCCGGAATACATGATGTAGTAGTCACAGATGATGTAAGAAACAAACTAATTCATGCGATTCCCTCAATATACTTTGCTCCCATAAAAAAAGCGCGCATCGTGCGCTTGGAGTGGGAACAATGGGATCGCTCATTCCCGGAACCATTGGCTTATCCAGAAAGTGGAGAGCCGGAAGACTATATTTTAGGGCTTGAACATGATCCGGCTCTTGCTGAGCAACTTGGTCAACTATGGCAGCTGGTGCCAAAAATCACTCCCAATATCCAAATAAATGGAAAATTCAACGCCGCGGCGTACCATCGCGAACATTTCGTCTGTGCGGATGACTTCGGTGGTTATGCTTATATTTCTGCTGAGTTGAAGTTTGTGCTCTCAACAATTGCAGCTGAATTCGTTGGTTTTGAAGAAATTCGCGCATAACGAGATAGTTCCCGTGGAAATAGAGAGCTCGTGTGCAAATTTGGGTAACCAAATATAGTACACAATAACTGTATGTTTATACAGCTCGAAAAAAATGCTATTTAGTGAAGCGATGAACACCAGCGCGAATAACGACGAGTCGTTGATTCGGACAGGCGATCAACGCTTCAGGTATTAAGCATTTGAACGGGCAAAATTTTGGAGAGTTCGTGGATAAATTAGCTTTGCCGTTGCTCGCCGCTCTCTATTCCAGAGAACTTATCGCTAGAACGGGACATCGCAAAAACCGCGATGCCCTTCAGCTAAATAGATGAACGTTAAGCCGTGATAATTTTTCACTAGTAAGTACGCTGCATGGTACGATTCACCTCTCTTTTGCGTCATATCCCCATATGAAACCACGTAACTTTTTTGCATTCCTAATGTTCGCTTCAGGTTTGATAGAACCATGCTTTGCTCAGATCACGGAAAAGGACGTCACTACAATAAAAATGGTTGTTGTGGATTTTGAAGTGGTTTTTGGGGCAGTTGTTACACGCTGTGCAGAATTACATCCGGATCACGCTCCTAGGCTTGAGAGCGCTGTTCATAATTGGTTTAACCACAATCGCAATTCGGTGCTTGAACTGCGCGAGATGTATCCTAAATTAACGAAATATTTTCCAGAGGCAGATAGAACGGGTTATCAGCCTACCCCAAAGCAAATTGGCAATATGATGACAGGAATGTTCCTAGATAGTATAGCTAAAACCGATGGCGTTGAACTACGTAAAGCATGCTCAGGCGTATTCGAGGAAAAAACGCTCAAAGAATTAGACTTCAGCGCTTTGCTAAATAAAATCAAAAATGAAAAATGAACGCACCAGCGAAAATCATGCTTAATAAGCTTATATTCGGAAAAAACTCGCGCAATCATCAATTTCTACGCATATTGGCATTCGTCTCAGGATAATACGTGAATTAATATGGATCGGTGGAAGCAATAACTATTTAGGTCGCAACCAAGAGAATTTCTGCGTTCATTCGTACAGCGATTGAAGCTTACTCGTCTTTTTCGCGCATACGGCGAAAATGTTAATGATTGAAACGTATTAGAAGAAAGACGATTTCCGAGTTCTAGACCAAACAGCAACTGCTTTATTGCCTCGTAAAATAGACATTCTTTTTCATTTTTTGTGTTCATTAAAGAGTAACTACCGCGACGACTCGCTTAGGTTTGACCCATCTGCAGTCAGATGTGAAAACAGCCCATTAGTCGTGCGCACCCCAGTCGTCACGCCCATCTCCTTCTATAGCTTCGGGAACATATTGTTGCTAACACTGTCTTTCAGTGTAATCTTGGTATAAGATCGAACCCGAATTCACCCCTTGAGATCTCTACCTTGGCCCTAAAGTTCTGAGGAGAAAACCTACGAACTTTCGAACGTTCATGGTACATGTGTTGAGACCTCGATCAGAAATATGGATGGCTATGGCGCGCATGTATAGATTATTTTTGTTTGCTCTGACGTGCTTCTTCGGCGTGGCACTATCGTGCAATGCCGTTGCCAAAGCGAGTGATGTCTCGATCAAACATATCAACGTATATCTTCAAGAAACGTTGGACACTAAGGGAAACTTGCAGCCGACTTCAAAGGGCTTAGTGAAGTTTTTTCAATTCTTAGAGCGTGAGACTGGCCTGCGTTTTCACCCTGTTTCGGTGCCTTGGAATCGTGCCAAATTGATGACCTTAGAAGGAAAGGGGATTATTTGGGGTTTTTCTAAAACACCAGAGCGATTGAAGTCGTATCGCTATTCTGAAACGGTTTTAAGCTCAAGAATCTGGGCGGTCGCATACAGCGAACCGCGTATGAAATTGCGTTCTATTGCTGATCTACAAGGTAAAGTTGTTAGCGTGGAGCGTGGCGTCAGCCATGGCATGGAATTCGAATTGGCGAAAGACAAGGTCTTTAAAGTTGACGAAGATTCCGCCCAGGCGGCAGCTAGGTTTAGAAAACTAATCGCCAAACGTTCAGACGTATTGCTATGGGGGCTCATGCAATTTGATCGCGCCGATTTGTTTTTGGATTATTTGCACAACACCTATATTCCAGAATTAGGCGATCCTGAACTGTTAGGGAAAACGTTCTACGTTTCCGATACGCCTATGTTTTATGACTCCATTCATTTTGCTAGCGCTAAAACCCATTTTGCGGAAGAAATGAAAAAAATCGATACCGCCATCAAACGCGGATTTAAATCTGGTGAGTTGACGAATTTGGTGGCGCAGCTGGACTGAACTGAGTTGATTTAAGTTAATTGCAGCAGTCACTTACAATCGAGTGAATCCAGTGAATCCAGTGAATCTAGTGAATCTAGTGAATCTAGTGAATCTAGTAAGCAGGTAAACGAATGTCTGATCAATCTGCTCGACACCGTAATCAAATCCTATTTGCATCCGATTGAGTGAACGAATTGTTTCTATCCGTTTGTTCATACATCATTGATTTATCTTGAAATTGAAATCCTTGGTCCCTAATGTGAGGCCAAAAAATGGAGAAACTCTCCAGGCATTTTTCAATTGCATAAGCTTGCGACAACCAGAGTGTACCTTTGGTGGCACTGAACGAAGCTTGGCCTAATTTACATACAAGGCTAAGGCAATCGCTTATTATTTGGCCTCGGTTAATGCCTACTTTTTCTTTTTTTCTCTTTTCGAAAACCAACTATGAACCTACCGCTGGTGATTGCTTATCTGCTGGCCATGTTTGCTTGGATACCACTGCTGTTGATCAAGGCCAGTGGTGGCAATCAGATTGATACTAGACGTCTGCGAAACGCGAGTCTTCTTAGCATCGCTTTGCTTGTCTACGAAGCTTATATGCGTTTCATTTGGTCGCCAACCGTGGTTGCACCGATGCGGCTTGACCTGTTGATGTTGGTCCCAATCGCAGCTTGTGTCAGTGCTTACTATGCGATTCAAATCTGGCGTGATTCAACGCCAAAAGAATCCTATCAAGCGACAATATCGGGTGCACGTTGGGTTAGCGTAATTCTGTTATTCATTCCTTTCTTGACTATGCTAGGTTTCTTCGTCGTCGGAAATCGAAGCGTGCAGATGAACCAGCAGCTCTCAGACCAAAGCCGCTTCGAGTATGAAATGCGTTTTCGAAACGCCGAAACCGTTCAACGATTTTTTGGGACGACGAAGGAAACCTCTCAGTGGTCAGGCTATTTTAAGAGCGATCAAGCAGAAGCAGCATGGTCGGAAGTCTTGATCAACGATGTAGGCCATTTTTGGCTATTTCGTAAAGATCATTCTAGCCACGAAGGCCAATTCCAAGCCAAAGATGCATCAGATGTATTAATTCGGGTGGGTAATTTACACATCGGCCCAATAGGTGGAAACAAGATAGAAATGCGGATGCGCGAAGAGGGAGAACTCCAAGTGAGTGAATTCCTGGCTAATGGTAATCTGCTCGCAAGCACAATACTGCGTCGCTCGACGCCACCGAGTTTTCCTGAAAAAGAAAATATAAAAAGAGAAGTCGAATTTGTCGGCAGTTTTACTGTTAAGTTCGATGACAATGGTAAAGACTTCGCGCTTGAAACGGTATGGCTATGGCGATTCAAAGCTGGCTATTGGGGTATGCATGAACGACAGCGCTATGCTCGTGGTCAGACCAGTGAATTCAACAATCCTCGTGCGATACAGCCGGAATGCGTAGAGCAGTGTAAAAACAAACTTGCGCTACAAATCCATACGGATTTTGGCAATGCGGTGCTAACCCAAATTGATTCCGATCATTGGCGACTTCAATATCTTTCAAATCCGCAGGAACCGGTTCGCGTCCTGCAACGTGGAAGGTATGGCGTTGATTACGGCCTAGACCTTGCTCCGGTTGATACCAAAGACAATAATCAATATTGGATAAGTGCCATGACGATGTCATACCGCCAGTCTTGGAAAGTGCCTGAGACTATTGAGCTGAACTCTTTTTGATAGGTAGAACGATGGAAAATTTTGTAGGCTTTAGCGGTCGATGTTCTAGCTCTTTCATCGTTCTCCTATAGGTCTTCTATAGGGTTTCTGTAGATATTCAACTGGCGTTGGATGCGCATCTGCCTATTTACAGTCTGTCGGGTAAGTGTGTAGAGCGACGAAAAGAATGTGCGTTCACAGATTCGGGATTCGGACTAAGATTGCTCTTTTGTAAAGTGTGTGTTAGCTTCATGATCTTTCACATTGACGCGCGAAAACACACCATGAAAATTTCTATCCTTGTTATTAGCTTAGTCTCTCTCATTTGTGTTGAAGCGCGTGCGAGCGAACCTTCAATGGTCACCCATTTCTCTAAGAAGGATGCGTTAACTCAACTGATTCAAGAATTAGACCTGGCATCTTTCCGTTCTTCTCTGGGCCCACGACGCGATCAACAGCATAGAACTTTGAGCGCATTTAATTTCACACGTTCTGAGCGCACCGATACAAAAGTCACGCTAGAAGATGAGGGATTCACGTATCGCATCGAAGTATTGCAACGTGGAGACCTGAACAAAGATGGTATAGAAGATTTGGAAGTCTGCTTCTCGGAGAGGGCCAAGCAGGGTAGCTATCATGCGCAGCAAGCGATGCTTGTGACAAAATACTCTGCTAAAACACCTGTGCTAGCACTTAAATTCGGAGTTGATGGCTGCGCTACTTTTGCCAAGTAAAGTGAGCTGAGTTCGGCATCACTCGTTTTTCAATCTGCACAAAAATCTTAGGCGTGTTTCTTTCGCTTTGAGTTTGTAAGCGTACCCAGCCATACACATGCGGTATATCGAACAAGTACATTCTTAAGATGGATTCGACAGCAGCGTAATTGTGATTCAGTGGCCGGTTAATGGCGCTAGGAAGTTCAGCTAATACGGTGTTCGATTCAGTTAGGCCGACTCATAAGGCATCATCAAACATTCACAATAGCACTTACAAGATACTCAATCGGAAAAACAAAAAATGCAGTGAGAAAATAGTAAGAGGAATCAATGAAGTTGCGTTTATATGTGCTTGCCTTAGAACCTATTGTTAGATCTTATTAAGGTCAAGCGATGCGAAGCGGTCAATCATTCAGGTCGATGAGTTGCGTTTGCTCCGTGGTGTTTGTGTATGGACAGATGTGTTCAACTTAGTTTGGAAAGTTTTAGATGAAGAAAAATGTTTTGTATGCGATGGCGTTCGCCCTACTTGCTATCACCAACTTGGCATCGGCGGGTGTTTCAATTCGCCAAGTCGTTGAAGGCGGTGTCAGTGGTGAATTCAATTGCGCATATAAGGGTAAAACGGCGAGCAAGAAGTGTTATGTAAGCAATGTCGATGAAGTCGTGACCAACAAAGATTTAGTCGCTTTCTATGGTGCGGGCGGCAAAGCCAAAAGTGTGAAGATGCAAGTCTTGAACGTCTTGTGGCCGGATAACACGCATTCACGTTTTGCTTGGGGCGATAGTATGGAAATCAGTAATTTGGATGCGAGAAACGGTGAAAGTTATGCACTTAAATTTTCTGAATGGCCTGAGATCGATTACAAAAAAGGACTAGTTCTTCTTGATGATAAAGGCAAAGAATATATTCGTTTGTGGTAGCTCTCAAAAAACGAATTATTCAGCAGAGGGAAGTTACGATGGCTGCGATGTGTTTGATTGTTGATGTGGTGATGGTAAAAGCGGTAGCTTGATAGTGCTGTGAAATTGAATTGCGTAGAATGCTAGTTTTTGGTGACGTATTTGTCGATCATTTTAGTCGGTGTTCGGTAACAGCATTTTTGCCGCAACCCCAGTATTGATGCGGCTCTTGGGGGAAAGCAATGAGAAGTGTTATGCGTCACGCGGTTTTTACATCCGTCATTTCACCTTCTATATCTAGTTAGATGGCAATCCATGCTTAGAGAAACGATCAACCGAATAGAAATCCTGGAGAGTGGTGAGTTTTTCTTGGGCATCGAGGGTAGTGGCAGCGCGTCGTATCAATACATTTATAGAGAGGCCGCAGGCATCTACTGGGACCCTGAGCGAAACGGATTCAAATCGACAAAAATGCAAAATTGGCCTTGCTCTCAGTGGTTCAATCACATAGTTTCTGTCACTCACTCAGGTCTTGGTGTCGAGCTTAAACTTGCAACAAACATTGAGTGGTCAAATATTCCAGAAAGCGAAATGGTTAAAATAACAAATGCAAAAGCCATCTAACAAAACACTCAAGTTCGCTCCACTTCGTTCCGCCGGACGTCGCTACGCGACGCCGCTTAGTTAATCGTTCAAAATATGTCCCCAGATTTCGATAGACTCGCCGCACACGAGTTGCAACAAATTGATCTCATCAATAAAAATGAGCATCTTAGTAAGACCTTTAAGCCATTTAATCTTGGCTTGCTCTTTTTTATTTTGGGTTGTTTGTTTGGAATCACGACCTATTTCATGCTTCCAAGTGTTTCGAGTAGCAAGTTGATTTTTGGAATATTACTTTCCATCGCTTTGCTTCTGGTTTTCGCAAAATATTATTTGAAAATTCTTTGGCGAATGAAGAGCAAAACAATGCGTAAAGAGGATTTTGATTTGTTGATGAAATGGAGCCTCTTAGAGGCAAAATATCAAAAAAGGATAGTGAACGGTATTTGTGTATTTTTTGTGATGTTTATCGTTTTTTTGGGCAGCTCATTTACGTTGACGTTTATAGCTTTACTCTTAGCTTTTTTAGGTCTATTTTTTCTACTTTTTTCTGCTGTTTTTTTCGCTCGCAGATGAATATTTTTAACATTACGCTCAACTCGGAAACTGCGCAAGCATTCGTCTCAGCGTTCAGCATTTTACTAATCTTTAGCTCTTCGGATTGCGTGCATCACGTGCAGTTCCGGGTAGCTCCGCATTAGCCATTAACAGGAACACTCGAATGCCCATCGTTCATTTGATTGAAGGCCCAGTAGGTGCGGGGAAATCGACGTTTTCTGCGTCACTTTCGTCGCGCACTCGGGGCGTGCATATCGCCCTTGACGAGTGGTTTGCAAAGCTCTTTAGCCCGGATCGACCAGAGGGCGACTTCATTCCTTGGTACATCTCGCGCAAAGAGCGCTTGTTGGAGCTCATTTGGGCTCATAGCAAAGCCGTTCTTGCATCAGGTTCTGATGTCATCCTTGAACTTGGGCTCATACAAAAGGAACAACGGCTGAAATTCTGTCGCAGGGTCATCAATGAACGCTATGACCTCATCATGTACGAGCTTGACGCACCAAGAGAAATTCGCCGAGCACGAGTACAACATCGAAACGAGCATCAAGGCCCAACGTTCTCTATGGTCGTGCCGGAGCAAATCTTTGAAATCGCCAGCAATTTGTGGGAGCCATCCGACGAATTCGAGCGTGAGGAATATCCCGTTGAGTACGTTTCTTCGGTACTCAGCAACGAGTTGATGGCTGAGCATTCATTCAACGGGACGCCTAACGGTGCTCGTTAATTCAGACGTGAGGCGTGTATGGAATTGCGTATCGGTCAGAAGGTCAGGTTGAGAAGCACCGGTGAGGTTGGGGTTATCGTATGGCTGTGGACCAACGAGCATGGTGATACTGATACCTATGTGTCTTTTTTTGGAAAGGCTTTCCCCTCTGGGCAACCTGAGGAGAAGCCCTATGTGTTGCGTTATTTTGCAGCGTGCCTTGAGTTGGCTGAATGAAGTCAGATCCCAGAATGAGTATGCCTTCGCCTAACACTGCGGTCAAAGTTGCTCCCTACGATCGCTGGACGCTGCATATGTGCTGCGCCTTTTACCTAAGCCGTTAGGATTCTATGTCTATTAAAGACCTAATTGGGATAATCTTCTGCAGTGCTGGTGCCACGATAGGCACAATAGGATATCGACTTCTAGGTCTGGACTGGTAGTTTGGGGCTTGTGTCTTATTAGCCACCGGCGCATGTTTCATTTGGGATGCAGCGCGTGATCGAAAATTACGCGATGCATTAGATGAAGTATCGGGTGATTGGGGCGACCGACATTACATTTCAGGCGCAAGTTCTACGGATGGTTTTGATGTTGGAGGAGATGATGGAGACGCGTCTTAACTTAATGCTCAACACGGAATCAATGGTATTGGCGTTGATTTGGGTAGCTCAACTTTAGGCGTCAATCATGCAAAATTCCGTGACTCGCATTCAGCTCAGCTTGTATGTGCCTGAAGATGTTCGTGCGCCGATTGAAGCGGTTCGCGCATTGCTTGATCCTGTGCAAGCAGGCCTGATACCAGCACACGTGACGCTCTGTCGGGAAGATGAGCTACTCGACCTTGATGCTGACTCAATTCGCGAGAAACTCGCTGCGGCGCAAGCGACTTCTTTCACGCTGACTTTCGGTGCTCCAGAGCGTTTTCATGAGCATGGCGTGCTGCTTCCATGCGTTGCTGGCGATGCAGAGTTTCAAGCGCTTCGTCGCTGGCTCTTGGGTGCGGCATATGGCAAGAGGCAAGTTCCTCACATGACGCTTGCCCATCCTCGGAATCCAAAGGCACACACCAATACGGTGGACAACGCGCGCATGCTTCCGAACGGTCTCTCCGTGACCTTCATGACCGTAAGCCGCATTCAGCAGTTTGGTTCAGCGCAGTGGCAGCTGCTCGAGCAGTACAAGCTTTCTCCCTTTGCTGCAGCGACGAACTCGATGAGCACCCATCCTAAACAACAGAACTCACTAGGAGTGAATCAGTAGACACTCACTCCATAAAGCAATAAATAGCGATCAAAGAGACACACATTTCAATAAGCAACAAATTGAACGGACGCCCAATTCCAAAAGCAATATGTGGAACGGGTGTCCAATGATTTGCTCGGTGTCCAATGATTTGCTCTAGCAATGTCGATGAAGTCGTGACCAACAAAGACTTAGTCGCTTTCTATGGTGCGGGTGGCAAAGCCAAAAGTGTGAAGATGCAAGTCTTGATCGTCTTGTGGCCGGATAATACACATTCACGTTTTGCTTGGGGCGATAGTATGGAAATCAGTAATTTGGATGCGAAAAACGGTGAAAGTTGTGCACTTAAATTTTCTGAATGGCCTGAGATCGATTACAAAAAAGGACTAGTTCTTCTTGATGATAAAGGCAAAGAATATATTCGTTTGTGGTAGCTCTCAAAAAACGAATTATTCAGCAGAGGGAAGTTACGATGGCTGCGATGTGTTTGATTGTTGATGTGGTGATGGTAAAAGCGGTAGCTTGATAGTGCTGTGAAATTGAATTGCGTAGAATGCTAGTTTTTGGTGACGTATTTGTCGATCATTTTAGTCGGTGCTCGGTAATAGCATTTTTACCGCAACACCAGTATTGATGCGGCTTTTGGGAGAAAGTAATGAGCAGTGTTATGCGTCACGTGGTTTTTACATCCGTCATTTCACCTTCTATATCTAGTTAAGCAAATAAGTCAGGATCGAAAATGGAATTAGATTACGAGTATGTTAGCTCCGAATATAACGAGCTTCGTAGAATAGGTTATTCTTTAGCTGGTGGCCTGAATGATTTATCTCAAAGAGCAGCAGTTTACTATCATCTATATGAAGATTCAGAAGGGCGAAATATTTTCCCTTTAATGGCTGCGCATGGTGCTCTATGGGCAAAAGGCTATTTTCAGAAGGGTATGCGGGCTGGTAAAGTCCTTTCTTTTCAATACGTCTATAGCCCTAAGCACCTAATTGAAAAATATAAATCATTAGTAGACTTTGCTAATGCTTTTCGTGACATTAACCGGAGAGTTTGTGCAGAAGCATATTGTGCCTATCACTTTACTAAAAAGTATGGTCAATCAAAATTTGCTGAACAAGTCATTCCCCCAAAACTATTAATTGCATTAAACCATTGTCATTATTCCCAAAGCATTAACACACCACTAAATAGTGCAGAAAGAAGAGAGCTATTTGAAGCATTTTTTTTATGGGAACAAGAAACCATAGTATCTCCCTCTGTCGAAAAAGCCGTTGAAATGTTTATGTGGCCAAGTGTGAAATGGCTAGCAATGAAGCCAAAAATAGAATTCGCATATTTCGGTAAAGGTGTCGGTTTGCAATTTAATGATTTTTCATTAAAAGCTGAAAGAATTGAAAAGGGCCTCCAAGCTTACGAATTGGCTGAGAAAGTAGGTTATAAAGCGGTGGAACAGACTATTGCCTATTATAAAATAATGCCCGAAAGCTTCTTTAATAGTTCTAGTTTCTATTTCTTAAATGTATACGAAACTGCTGGTTTTATGCGCTAAAAAATGCTTAACAAGTCGTTGCAGCACCGCTCCGGCACTTCGTGCCTGCGCTGGACAGTTTTTAAGTCGCAGTTTTATGGTTTTGCTGCGCAAAAGTATTCCATAAAACCACAACTTAAAAACTGCCGCTGAACTCGGCGTTAGCTAATCCACAGAAAATACTTATGCACGAGTTTTTAGAATCTTCAAAATATATTGACTGGAAGTCAGAAGCTATAATCAATCTGGCTTCATCGCTATCTGTGAACAAAAGTACTGAAGAAGAAATAGTTAGTTCTTGTTTTGAGTTCGTGCGTGACGAAATTAAGCACAGTCTTGATCACAAGCTAAATCCAGTAACATGTAAAGCGTCTGAGGTACTTCAAGAAAGAACGGGTTTCTGTTTTTCTAAAAGCCATTTGTTAGCTGCATTATTACGAGCAAACAATATTCCCACCGCTTTGGTCTATCAAAGAATTGCGTTTGGTGAAAATAAAACATCATTCTATTGGCATGGCTTGAATGCTGTGTTTTTACGCAAGCATGGTTGGTATCGTTTAGACCCAAGAGGTTTGAAAGAGGGGCTTAGTTCAACTTTTTCTCCTCCAAATGAAGGCTTGCCGTTTGTTCCAACTCATGAAGGTGAAGTAATTCTTGAAAAACACTGGGCTGAGCCTAGTGTTGAAATTACTTCATTGCTAGAATCATCCGAATCATATTTGTCGGTTATGGAAAATCTGCCTAAAGTATATCTATAGCTAACAAGTCGTTGCAGCATCGCTCCGGCACTTCGTGCCTGCGCTGGACAGTTTTTATGTCGCGGTTTTATGGTTTTGCTGCGCAAAAGTATTCCATAAAACCACAACTTAAAAACTGCCGCTGAACTCGGCGTTAGGAGGCGTAAGTTGCATCACTGCTACGTCTGCGGAGCACCGACAGAAGATCCGCCTTGGGGTGATGACGGGTGCTGTCCGAGCTTGGAAATATGCCCGTGTTGCGGGTGTGAGTTTGGTTACGAAGACTCCTCGGTGAAAGGAATTGAGGCGTGGCGAGCAGCCTGGCTTGCTGGAGGGGGAGAGTGGCGTGAGCCAAAGTTCAGGCCGCAAGCCCTAACTCTAAATGATCAGTTGAAACAAATTCCAACGGAGTTGCCGGCGAAGGTTCTACGGAACAGTGTGCCTCCGCCCAACTAATCGTTGCGGGCGCCCCCCCTAGCGGGCGGCGGCCTCAGCTCAACCGCTAGGGCGCTCAGACCATGGCTATTCAACTCTTCGGATTCCTGGGACTTCCCAGAGACATTGCGGCAACAAAGATCGAAGCGCAGCCCAAGGAATACGCGTTATTCTTGGATTTCGGAGAAATTAATTAGCTCACAATTCTAATAACGACATAAGAGATTGGTATCCAATGATTTTCCGCAATTGAAGATGCGCGTTTTCTCAAATTAGGTCCCAACGACGTGCACGAATCAATTGGACGCGGTGGTTTAATTGGTGGCGTATCCAATGTACGAAAAGCAGACGCCGTAGTCCTTTCAAATTACTCCCGTGTTGTGCATAGAAGTGATCAGGGTCGGAGAAAACGCCGAAATCTTGATTGATGCCGTCTTTTTGAATATAGGTATGTTGGCCGTTCCAATTAACCTGTGGAGAGTGTAGTTCAGGGGTGGCAATTCCAAAACCACAGAAACTGCCGCGTTGATCAGGGAATTGGTCTTGCACACTGCTGAGATAGGCTTGATCTAGAATACATCCTTCTAAATGTATCCATTGATGTTGATACCAAACCTCAGTCCAACTATGAATGATATTGCGTGGCGTTAGCCAATAGAAGAGGCCATCGATCGCACCTTTCTGTAGCGCTTTGTCGATAGTGAAGCCGTGAAAGCGACAGGGAATGCCACAGGCACGTAATAGTGCCATCTGTAAACTGGTTTTAGTGTTGCATTGACCGTAACGATCTTGAAGTACCCGCGATGCAGGAAGCGTGTCCGCTTCGTTGTAGCCGAATAGAATTTCATCTCGTACAAAGGTGTAGATTGCTAAAATACGTTCACCTTCGTTCAGGTACATCCATTGCCGCGCCCGAATGAGCGAGACAATATTCTTGCTATGGATATCAAGTAACGTGGTGCTATTAAGGTAGATGCTAGGGTCCATACTTTCTCCAATGTTTGGTGCGGTTTCATGTTGGAGATGGCAGTATGATTTAAGCCATGCGCTAGGTCTTGTACGAAACAGCTAGGTGTGTTCAAGCATGGTTTTTTAACTGAGAGCTACTGTGTTAGCTCGGCGAGTTGGATGATAATCGAAGCTGTCCCGGTGCGATTCCAAAACATGCGATAAAGCTTTTGTTTAAATGCGCTTGATCGGTGAAGCCGGCGCTATGGGCTGCTTCAATAATTGAACTACCTCGGCGGATATACTCGACCGCAGTAATCAGGCGATGCCATTTGCAATAAGAACGCAAGGCAATGCCCGTTTGTTCGCAAAACCAATGTGAGAAACGCGATTCAGATAGACCGATGGCTTGCGCCAAGATACGGCGCTCATGGATATCTTGTTGATGAATCATGCACAGTATTTGTTCTAGGCGAGCGTCGTTGCGCGCTTGTTCGAGATGACTTTTTACTTCGAAATGCTTGTTGAGTGAGTGTAGAATTGTTTCAAAATGTCGTGACTGTATGGACTCTATCGCGTCAAGGGGCGCAAGAAGCTCGCACAGTTCGCGCGCAAAACTGTCGGTGAGTTGAGTAGAAGGAAAATTCTCGATGCGTGCTTTGATGGCACGCGAGAGCTTACTGTCGGGATCAAGAAACAAAGAACGATGTTCAGTCGCGATTAATTGATGGCACTGCTGTGAAGGTATAAACGCGGCTTTGCTTGTGTACTGCCCGTCTTCTGTTGAAAGAACGAAGGCTGTCGATGCAAATACATATTGGTCTACCCAATGGCGGTGCGCATGATTGTCGCCTGCTGCGCCACGAAAATAGGCAGCCCCAGTGGTGATGGTGAGTTGTCCCGTCCAAGGACGATGGTGGTGCATAGGCATCGCTTACAGTTGCGGCAAGCCAGTCACAGCTGCTTCCTTCAAGCGCTTACGCGCGGTGTCATATTGCGGATAAATTCGCCCCACTGTAGCCCAGAAAGCAGGGCTGTGATTCATTTCAATGCGGTGGGCGAGTTCGTGGGCGATGACGTAGTCGATAAGGTCGGGGTCTAGGTGGATTAAACGCCAGTTCAAGCGAATGACGCCGTTAGAGGTGCACGAGCCCCAACGGGTACCCGCTGAACTTAACTGCATGTGTTTGTAATCGACGCCGAGTTCTTGGGCGAGTTCGGGCATGCGTTGGCTGAAGATCAGTTTTGCTTGTTGTTGCAGCCAAGCTTTGAGTCTTGTGCGGCACATGTTTTCATGTAGCGGGTCCTTGGCTTCTACCGGTAGTTGGATGACTAATTCTTGGCTGTTGTGATCAACGCTGATTTTGCTGCGGCCGAGTTCAAAGCGCATGGTAAAAGCGTCGCCGAGCAAGGCAATGCTCGCCCCGTCTTCGAAACGTAGTTGCGCCGCTTGTTTTTGATTCTGCTGCTCACGTTTGGCACGCAGGTGTTTCAAGATCCACTCTTGTTTCTCGATGATGGCTTGCTCGATATCGGCTATCGTGACCCAACGTGGTGCGGTAATACGCAGGCCATCGTCGCCGATCAAAAAGCCTATGCTGCGGCGTTTGGAACGACGTAGTGTGTATTCTAAGACGACGTCGCCCAGCAAGATTTGACGCAGCTTTGCGCTTGCTTCATTGTCGGGTGTTGGGCTGGGGTGGTGGCGTGGTGCTCTTGGGCTTGACGGTGCTGAAGGCGATGAAGCTGGTGCCGTGGCTCTATCGACTGCGAACAGATCCCCAAACAGGTCTAACTGCAAAGCGCGTTGCAGATTTTGTAGGAAAGACGATTTGCTAGATGCCATGTGGGGAAGATGCCGATACGTTTACACTTTGCTCCACACATCATAGCAAATTCTGGAAAAGCCTGTGGTTAGACCTCCGCATAAGCTATTTCGCGATCGAATATTGAATATCCGGTGCTCGCTGTGCCCCAGCACTGGTCTGCTCCTCGATTCAAAATTCGCCCGCTCGCGACAGTTGTGTAGAGATCTGGTGGTACGGGAGCGAGCCGATGCCGAAAGAAAGACGTTGAGGGATTGATGCAGTTTAGCGATGCGCAAAATAGATTGCTGTCATCCCTGTGCAGGCAGGGATCCAGCGTCTTGAGGCTTTCACGTCACTGGATTCCCGCCTTCGCGGGAATGACTCTACTGAGTTCGAATGGGGTCCAGAAGTAGACCTGAGTCA
>CALKVB010000621.1 GCA_937996605.1 uncultured Oxalobacteraceae bacterium
CGTCGCACTCTGTCCCAATCGAATATAGCCTAGGCCGACGTCGAGCAGTGTTTGCAATTTGCGGGCGATCAACGGCACAGGTTTGAAGAACTCGTGCGCATCTTCCACTGTCATTTCCAAAATCTCGTGGATGTTCTTGCCCTTGTATTGGACTTCCAAAGTTTCGCGGTTGTAGCGTTTGCCATGGCAGACATCGCAAGGCACATACACGTCTGGCAAGAAGTGCATTTCGACTTTGATCACGCCATCACCTTGGCAGGCTTCGCAACGCCCACCCTTGACGTTAAACGAGAAACGACCCGCACTATAACCACGTTCTTTAGCGACTGGCACGGTCGCGAACAAATCGCGAATTGGTGTGAATAAGCCAGTGTAGGTGGCAGGGTTCGAGCGGGGTGTACGGCCGATTGGTGCTTGATCGACAGAGATCACTTTATCGAAATGCTCTAAGCCGCTAATGCTTTCAAAAGCGGCAGGTTCGGTTTGCGAACCATACAAGTGGCGTGCCGCTGCCAAGTACAAAGTATCGTTGACTAAGGTTGATTTACCTGAACCAGATACGCCAGATACACAAGTCAGCAAGCCGACCGGCAACTTCAAATTCACTTTTTTCAGATTGTTGCCAGAGGCGCCTGAAATCACAAATTGTTTATCAGGATTAAATGGCGTACGTGTTTGGGGAACGCTGATTTCTAAAGCCCCAGACAAATATTGCGCAGTTAAGGAACGCTTACTTTGCATGATGTCGTCAAGCGTACCTTGGGCGATCACTTCACCGCCATGCACACCAGCACCCAAGCCCATATCGACGATAAAGTCGGCACAACGAATCGCGTCTTCATCATGTTCGACCACCAATACGCTATTGCCGATATCGCGCAAATGTTTGAGTGTGCCGATCAGGCGATCATTATCACGTTGATGCAAACCGATAGAAGGTTCGTCGAGGACATACATCACGCCTGTTAAGCCAGAGCCGATTTGTGATGCGAGACGAATACGTTGCGCTTCACCGCCTGATAAAGTATCTGCGCTGCGATCGAGTGACAAATAATCGAGACCGACGTTGTTCAAGAAAGTGAGACGTGAACTAATTTCTTTAATGATGCGGTCGGCGATATCGCGTTTCGCCCCAGTGAGTTTGAGCTTGCTGAAGAATTCCATACCGTCACGCAAAGGCATGGCGCTGATTTCATAAATTGCGCGCTCTTGCTTGCCGGTGCCAACTTTGACGAAACGCGCTTCGACGCGCAGACGCGCACCGTGGCACGATGGGCATTCTTTTTCATTGATGAATTTCGCCAGCTCTTCTTTCACCGCCATCGAATCTGTTTCGCGATAACGACGTTGCAAGTTGGTGACCACGCCTTCAAACGTATGTTCTTTGATGACGGTGCGACCTTTTTCATTGATATAAGTAAACGGGATCGATTGCTTACCCGAGCCGTACAACACAACTTGTTGCGCACTTTCTGGCAATTGCTCGAAAGGTACATCGAGATCGAAGTCGTAAAACGCTGCCAAGTTAGACAACATCTGGAAATAGAATTGATTGCGGCGATCCCAACCTTTAACCGCACCGCTGGCTAAAGATAAATTAGGGAAGGCAACGATACGTTTAGGATCGAAAAACTCGATATGACCCAAGCCGTCACATTCAGGGCAAGCGCCCATAGGGTTGTTGAATGAAAATAGGCGCGGTTCCAGCTCTTGCAAACTATAGCCGCAAGTAGGACAGGCGAATTTGTTTGAAAAGAGTTGTTCGTGATTGCTATCCATATCGACGATCAAGGCGCGGCCTTCGGCAATACGTAAGCAGGTCTCAAACGATTCGGCCAAGCGTTGTTTGATCTCCGCTTTCACTTTGACGCGATCAACCACGACATCAATACTATGTTTTTCTGTTTTCTTCAGCTTTGGTAAATCGTCGACGTCGTAAATTTTGGCAGCATGTGTGCCGCTTTGTACGCGGAAACGCACGAAACCTTGTGCCTGCATTTGTTCGAATAAATCGACGTGTTCACCTTTGCGATTGGACACCACCGGCGCCAAAATCATGAGCTTGGTGTCTTCTGGCATCGCCAACACTGCGTCCACCATTTGCGATACCGATTGTGCTGCCAATGGGTTTTCTGGGTGATCTGGGCAGTAAGGAGTACCAACGCGGGCGTAGAGCAAACGCAGATAATCGTGAATTTCAGTGACGGTACCGACGGTCGAACGTGGGTTATGTGAAGTCGCTTTTTGTTCAATCGAAATCGCCGGCGATAAACCTTCGATCAAATCGACGTCTGGTTTCTCCATCAATTGCAAAAACTGGCGTGCATAGGCAGATAAAGACTCCACATAGCGACGCTGGCCTTCCGCATATAGAGTGTCAAATGCCAATGAGGATTTGCCCGAGCCGGAGAGGCCTGTAATGACCACCAATTGATTGCGTGGCAAGTCTAAATTGATATTTTTCAGGTTATGGGTACGGGCTCCGCGTACGCGAATCGCATCCTTTTTGGGGATGGGGAAATCACTACCGTCAAATTCAATTTCAGCTGGTTTGGCTGTTTTTGAAGCTTTCGACGTTTTGGCGCTTTTGCTAATGGTCATGAAACGATTCCTGCAAAGGTACAAACTAGGTGCAAATCATCAGGTGCAAACGAGTCGTCGATATCATCAGGCACTATGAATAGTGGCGTTGTGCCTCACTTTGCCCTTTTGGCGTTGCTGAGACTGGATTTCGACGGCTCTTGATTTTGAACATTGATTTCAATTAATAGGCGCTTTTTTAATTCAAAAGCGAGCAACCTGATACTATAACGGGTTTTCGAAAATTAGCGCGAGTCCCGCTTCAATATTGTCCCGAGAATCGTGCTTCGAATGCGGGTAAAACCTTGAATAATGCGATACCTGTAGACGCTATTCCCCCAGTTGTCAGAAAAGCCTTATGAATAACGCAACACCGATGAATACTTCAAGCATTGCTGACGAACCAGCGAGTGACAAGATGTCACGTAGTGAAATTCGTGCTGGCCTATCGTTGGCGTCGATCTTCGCGCTGCGCATGTTGGGTTTGTTCCTGATGCTGCCTATCTTTGTGCTGCATGCCAAGACCTTGCCAGATGGCGGCAGCGAAAGTCTGATCGGATTAGCCTTTGGTATTTACGGCATTACACAGGCTTGTTTGCAAATTCCCTTCGGTATTGCTTCGGATAAATTTGGACGTAAACCTGTGATTGTGGCGGGCTTGCTTTTGTTCGTGCTAGGTGCATTGGTGGCCGCTTTTTCGCATACTGTGATGGGCTTGCTGATTGGTCGTGCGATACAAGGTGCTGGCGCAATTTCCGCGGCCATTACTGCCTTGCTTGCTGATACCACGCGAGAAGAGCATAGAACCAAGGCTATGGCGATGGTGGGTGGTTCTATCGGGATCAGCTTTGCACTGGCAATGGTGATTGCCCCCGTGTTGTATTTGAATATTGGTATGAACGGCATTTTCTTCTTGATCGCCGCCATGGCACTCGCTGCCATCGGTGTCGTGTGGTGGATTACACCAAATGCTCCCAAGCTCGAAGTGCCTAAAGTCTCCTTGGTCGAGGTACTGAAAAATCGCGAACTGATGCGTTTGAATTTTGGTGTTTTTGTATTGCAAGATCGGAAGAGCACACGTCTGAACTCCAGTCACCTTGTACTATCTCGTA
>CALKVB010000622.1 GCA_937996605.1 uncultured Oxalobacteraceae bacterium
TGAAATTGCAAGTGCAGCACATGCGAGTGATTTTGATCGTTATTCGTCGGGGAATGCAGGTGCAGTTAGTGTGATTGCCAAGGAAACCCTAAGTTTGTTGGATGGAGCGACGATTTCTTCCAGCACCTATTACAAAGGTAAGGCAGGTACGGTCAGTATCGAATCTACAAAACTCAATATGGATGCTGGCGCAAAGATCATTTCAGAGGCCGGCGAATTCTCTACAGGTCAAACCGGTAATATTACGATCCGTGCCAGCGAGCTAATGTCTTTAGATCAGGCGAACATTTCAGTTAAAAATGCCGCTACCGTGACGAGCCCAGAAAAGATTCTCGGCACTAGTCTTCAAATTCAAACGAATCAATTGCACGTTCAAGCATCGGAGATCACGGCGGCGTCGAGCGGTAACGTCGCTGCAAGTCAAATTCAAGTGGGTGCTGGACAAGAGATGCGTATGCAGTCTTCAGTGATAACGACGAGCGCCGTGAACGGCAACGGCGGAAGTATACGAGTGAATGGGCAAGGAAGTGTTATCTTACAGCAGTCGCAAATTAGTACTTCTGTGAGTGGTGTTGAAAATGGAAATGGTGGCAATATTCAAATCAGTGCTCCGGTGATGGTGTTGTCGAATGGCGCGATTCAAGCGAATACGGCGGCTCCAAAAGCAGCAGGCGGGGATGTGAACATCCAAGTCAGTGATATTTTGAGTAGTGGTAATCGTTTGCGGGTTGGCGGTGCGCCTGTGGCGTTCGATTTAGCTAGCTCAAAGTTCAATGTGATTCAAGCCGCAGCTGCCGACGGTGTCAGTGGCTTGATTTCTCTGGCATCCCCACCCATTGATCTCAGTGCTAGTCTCAGCAATCTCATGCCTCAATTGATGGACACTAGTGAGCTCATCACGGATTTTTGTCGTGTCAGTAGTCAGAGTTCAATGACAATATTAGGACGTGGCGGCTTGCCATTTAGCATTAAGGGTTTGAGCCGCTCGCAGTAAATTCGGGCGGGATTAGTTGATCGCAGGACGTGATGGTAATTGGAAGCATCAATACTTGGCATTTATCTCAAAAACATCTTAATGAAAGTTGCTAGCTTGCTTATTCGGTTTTTATCTCCTGTGAAGCTTTACGTACAAACTTGCTTAAGCAGCTTGCCTCAAACTCGGGCGGGGCGACTTAGTCTTGCAATGTTTCAGCTCATCTTGATAGTGGGTTTGGCAAACTTGGTATCGGCGAGCCATTTTGGTCAAGGGCTTGAGTATGCTTTATACGATAAACAACTTGAATTAAGCCGACGCTACTTTCCACAGCCAGTGGCGATTGATCCGGTGATTGTCGGGCTGGATGAGGCTTTTCTCGACAGTATCGACGAGCCTTTGAGTTTGAGTCACCAACATCTGGCGAGAGTGATGGAAATTATTTCCGCTTCGGGTGCGAAAGTGATCGGACTTGATATCGCATTGCCAGAAAAGCGATTTGAGACGATAGGAAGCAAACTTGATCCTGAACTTGATTTGCACAGCCGCCTGCTACAGGGAATGCTAACAACCATTGGTCGATCGAAGTTGGTCGTGGCCAAAGTGTGGGATAAAGATGCGCATCATTTTCGCGATTCACAATTAGATTATGCAGCTGTCCTACAAACGCAGGACGATGCATTTCAAGCGGAGGCCTCAGCACATGTATGTGCGGACAGCGATGCAAAAATTCGTCGATTTCCTGATCAAGAGTGCCAACCAGACCGTGTCAACACTAGTCTCTCTGCAGAAATTGCAGCCGCTTATGGACAGAGAAAGAATTGGAGCGGAAATATCAATTATCGCCTGGGCGCGCCATTTGCCTACCATTCGATGAAAGCAGTTCTTGAGATGGATGCGCAGCGCGATGAGATAACACTGCGACATTGGTTTGACGGTAAGATTGTCTTGATCGGTTCAACCCAAGATTATGTGGATATCCTAAATCTTCCCGTACCTTTGGCGCGATGGTTGCCCGAGGTGCAGATGGTGCCGGGTGTTTTGGTGCATGCACAAGCATTACGCGGGATGTTAAATCAAGGTCTAATTCAATCTCTATGGGCTTGGCAAATTCAACTCTTGTGCGTGTTTGCGTCCTTGTTCGTTTTTGGACAACGGATCGCATTTAAATTAAGTTTGGCGGTCGTCGCCACATTGGCTATATTTACTCTGAGTTTCTTGCTCTTGTTGCAAAATATTTATTTTCCTCTGGTGCTCGTGTTGATGAGTTTGAGTTTGGCTTGTGGGTTCAGTATAGCTTGGCAAGCCTGGAAGCACTTTTTAGATAAGCAGAAATTATCGAAAGCATTTACTGGGCGTGTCAGCCCACAGGTGATGACGGCGATTATGCAAAGCGATGTCGGCGCAATGCAGGATAGTCGACGAGAAAAAGTCTGTGTCTTGTTTTCGGATGTCCGTAGCTTTACCACGATGTGTGAACATATGCCGGCGGAACAAGTCGTGAATCTATTGAATCGTTATTTCAGCTTGATGGTTGCTGTCATTCATCAGCACGGTGGCACAGTGGATAAATTTATTGGTGACGGCTTAATGGCCTTCTTTGGCGCACCTAACAAGTTGGAGCACCCTGAAAAACAGGCGCTATTGGCTGCTAGGGGAATGTTAGTTGCATTGGCCGAGTTTAATCGAGAAATAGCACTGCAAGGTTTTCAGGAATGGAAAATTGGTGTGGGCCTTCATGCTGGTGAGGCAGTGATCGGTTTGCTTGGTTCTGAGGAGAGACATGAATACACTGCAATCGGTGACGTCGTGAATACTGCGGCGCGGCTTGAGAGCATATCAAAAAATTTGCAGTTTCCGATTATCGTATCTGATGTTGTCGCGATGGCTGTTGGGGACGATAAAAAATTAGTCCCACTGAGTGAGCAAGCATTAAAGGGACGCTCGGCGATGGCAGTATTTGGCACTGCGGAGTGAGGCTTTGACGTTGCTAAACTTGTTTTGACTTTTTTCTTTGAAGTGAAAATTTGTATGAAAAACTTAATTCGGTATTTTGTTTCAGGCTTCCTGGTAACGTTGACTCTGAATTCTTGGGCGCAGCAGACTAATGCTGGAAAAGAGCTGAGTATTGGTATCATCCTTGATCTACAAGGTCAGGTGAAGTTGGTAACGCAAGATCAAGGGCGCAAGTTGCAATTGCTGAGTTACTTACGACAAAATGAACAAGTGCAATTGGAAGAGGGCAGTAAGCTCTCGATTTCACTCTATGCGAATCGTGCAGTGTATCGTTTTGTTGGGCCGGCTTTGATCCAAGCTGATAAAGACCAGATAAAGCTGATTAAAGGAGCAGCTCCTGAAATAAAGCAAATCAAAGAAAAGTTAGTTGCTGGGACTGAATCTGGGCAATTGTTGACGGGAGCAATTCGCATGCGTCAATTGCCACCGAAGATTGCAGTGCTCACTCCAGAGAATGGCGCGCTGTTACTACAGGCACCGATGGAGTTGAATTGGGCTGCTGTCGAAAAGGCAAACTACGACATTCGTATTGTTGATGAAGATGAAAATTTGATTTTCGAAGCGCAGACAAATACAAACACATGGGCCGTTCCTTCTCAATTGAAGTGGAGGTACGGTAATGCCTACAAATGGAGTGTTAGTTTTATTTCTGAACGTGATGGTGGCAGTTATACGAGTAGCGGCGAGTTTCGTCTTGCCGATGAAAGTGTGAGTGCTGAGCTGGCGAAGCTAAAACCTGCGGATGATGCGGTGATTGAAGAATGGGTTTTGTACGCGGCACATTTGCAGGCTAAATCTTTATTTCAAGAAGTACGCGAAACTTGGAAACGAATCGGGAAGTTACGTCCTGATTTAGAGCGCAGACGCGACCTCAACTAAGCAAAGTAATTAGAGCTGAGGGAGCGAAACCAACACTGTTCTGCTCCCCCGTATTTTTTTGCGCTAGAGGTCGTTCTGGTCAGGGTGATTGACGTGGAAATCGATCACGACTTGCCCACTGATTTTCTTGACCGAACCGTTGCGACGTAAGATGCTCGCTGTTTTTTCAGGTACATAGTACTGTTTTAAATGGATATCTACGGCTTTTTCATGGAAAGCCTCGGTAATCGTTTTGTGTACGCGCTTAAGTAACTGACGTTCGGCAACCGTGGCGACCCCTAAACTGAAGTCTTCGCCATAATCTGCATCATTGCTGAGTCCATTATCGTATTCTTGATAGAAATCAGCCACCGTTTGATGGAAGTCTCGACGTGTGGTGACGCTGTACCGGATCGCTACATTGGGGAAAAAATTATTGATAATATGA
>CALKVB010000623.1 GCA_937996605.1 uncultured Oxalobacteraceae bacterium
TGCCGTGGTCAATGTGGGCAATGATCGAAAAATTTCTGATGTGATTCATCAACGACGTCTTGCAAATGTCTGCGGATACACGATCCACACAAGAAAAAAGGGCGCGTCGAGTGATGACGCGCCCTGAACCAACAATCTATGGCAACTGCGATAGTTGGGACTTCATTGTAGGCAAATTGCCTGGATCGAACAGCCCCGAAATCGCTTGGTACAGGTCGTTGCGGCTTCGCAACAGGATTTTTATCAACAGGTTATTCACAATTGAACAAAGCGATTTCTGAACAACTTGTGGGGTAGCTGTGGATCATTGGTGGACTGTCGTTGAACATCCCGCATCGTGAATCCAGACCTGTTTTCGATGCCATGAATCATCGGTCAAGGTACTCAATTTTAACGAACCGGGTATCACCCATCGCAAAATGTAAGCATTCACAAACTTACAAATCGACAAAGCTGCTCGATAAAAATATTTTTCTGGCTGTTGCATTTGCGGTGAGAGACCCCCTGAACTTCGGGGGGTATTGACAAACCGCTGGTCAGCGCACTGGGCGAACCAGAACGTACTGGGCCACATCGCCACGCCGGATCAGCAGACTCACTGGGCGGTTCTTGTCGACACGGGACATGATCGCTTCAAAATCACGGACCGCCAGGACTTCGGCATTGGCAATCGCCAGAATCACGTCGCCCTCACGCAAACCAGCGCGAGCAGAAGGCTCACCCGCGGACTCGATGCGGACACCCCCACGCACCCGAAGTTCACGCTTTTGGGTTTCCGTCAAATCCGATACCACGAGGCCCAATGGTGCAGCGGCATTGCTCTTGCGCTCTTCCGGAGTCTTCTGGGCGACGGTCTTGTCCGGCTGCACCTCTGCCACCGTGATGCTCAACTCCTTGTTCGAACCACGACGGAAAACCGTCAAACCCACACGGCTGCCGGGTTTGGTATTGCCCACCAGGCGAGGGAGGTCGGAAGCCTTATCGATGGTCTTGCCATCAAATTTCGTGATGATGTCACCCGCCTCAATACCCGCCTTCTCTGCAGGCCCCCCTTCCTCTACGCCGCGTATCAAGGCCCCTTGAGCTTTGCCCAGCCCAATCGATTCGGCCACTTCCTTGGTGACCTGATCGATCTGCACGCCAATGCGCCCGCGCGTCACGCGCCCACTGGCACGCAACTGGTCGCTCACGCGAATGGCTTCGTCCATCGGGATCGAGAATGAAATGCCCATGAAGCCGCCAGAACGCGAATAGATCTGGCTGTTGATGCCCACCACTTCGCCGCGCATATTGATCAAGGGGCCACCTGAATTGCCCGGGTTGATCGCCACATCGGTCTGGATAAAGGGCAGATAGTCTCCCGTGTCGCGCTGCTTGGCACTGACGATGCCTGCGGTCACGGTGTTTTCCAGCCCGAACGGGGAACCAATGGCCATCACCCATTCCCCGACCTTGAGTCGGCTCACATCGCCCACCTTCACGGCAGGCAAGCCTGTCGCGTTGATTTTGACCACCGCCACATCGCTGCGCTTGTCGGCGCCAACGATCTTCGCCTTGAATTCACGCTTGTCGGTCAGCGTGACCACCACCTCGTCCGCACCATCGACCACGTGCGCATTGGTCATGATGAAGCCATCGGCAGTGAGGATGAAACCCGACCCCACACCGCGCGGTTGGGCCTCTTCGGGCTGTGGACGGTTTTGCCTGGGTGCCTGACGCGGAATATTGGGCATGGGCACGCCAAAGAAGCGACGGAAGAACTCTTGCATCTCTGCATCGGGGTCGTTGCCTTGCGCCTCTCTTACCACTGCTTTTTCGAGCGTGCGAATGTTCACCACCGAGGGGCCCACTTGCTCGACCAACTCCGTGAAGTCGGGCAAACCTTTCACCACTTGCGCAGCGGCAGGCTGCACAAGCGCCACATTCAGACCCGTCGCCCACAACGAGGCACACAACAAGCCTAAAGAGATCGAACGTTTCATTGCCAATCGACGTGCCATGTTTCTTTCCTTCATCCCATATCACTGCGCTGATAGACAGCGCGACGTAAATCTTGCCAACGGTTGTCTGAGGTTTGTAGGCCCAACCACAACCACTGAGGTTTGGCGTGCAGTGTGTCAGATGCGGGCTGCCAGCGCAAAAGCAAGGCTTTTTGCACATCCCACATCACATGCACCTGGCCCAGCGCATCTTCATAGTCCAGACCTTGGTCATGTAAACACCACACCTGACCGTCCCAAGTCAGCATGCCTAGCTGCCCTAACGCCTGCCATCCAAGCCATGCACCAAGGAGCGCAACGCCTGCAGCGACAGACCAAGCCCATGACAAGCCTTGGTTCAACGCCCAAACCACAAGAACCGCTGACGTGAGGACCGCAAAGCTTGCAAAAAGCCAACGCTGAAAAGCACAACGCCCCAACGGATATGAAACCGATGGGGCGTTGTGCATAGCGAAAACCTTAAACGCGTTTGAAAACTAACGCGCCGTTGGTGCCGCCAAATCCGAAGTTGTTTTTGAGGGCCACGTCGATCTTCATGTCACGCGCAGTGTTGGCGCAGTAATCCAAGTCACACTCGGGGTCTTGGTTGAAGATGTTGATGGTGGGCGGCGAAATCTGGTGGTGCACCGCCAAGGCCGTGAACACCGATTCAATGCCGCCCGCGCCACCGAGCAAATGCCCGGTCATGGACTTTGTGGCACTGATATCAAGGTTTTTACTTCCCTTAAATGCTTTATTGATGGCTGTTAATTCAACCATATCTCCTAATGGAGTGGAAGTAGCATGAGGGTTAATATAATCAATGTCTTCCATGTTAGCTCCTGCTTCTTTCACGGCCAGTTGCATTGCTTTGATGGCTCCTGCTCCTTCCGGATGGGGTGCTGTCATATGATAAGCATCTGCCGTCATGGCGGCTCCGGCTAATTCTGCATAAATTTTTGCTCCTCTTTTTTGTGCGTGCTGCAAACTCTCCAATACCATACAGGCGGCGCCCTCTCCCATCACAAAACCATCGCGGTGTAAATCGAATGGGCGGGAAGCTGTTAATGGATCGTCATTTCTTTCCGATAATGCCTTCATGGCGCCAAAAGCACCGATGGCTACTTCCGTAATGGATGCTTCCGAACCACCGACAATCAACACATCTGCTTTTCCCAGACGAATATAATTCATAGCATCAATCAGGGTAATGGTGGAACTGGCACAGGCGGCCACAACAGAAAA
>CALKVB010000624.1 GCA_937996605.1 uncultured Oxalobacteraceae bacterium
ACATTAAGAAACAGAATCGTGGTTTTACCTTGTTGGAATTGCTCGTAGTGATTGTGATTCTTGGTTTATTGGCGGCATTTGTGGCGCCTAAATATTTCGGGCAGATTGGTAAGTCGAAAATTCAAACTGCAAAATCGCAAATTGATGCCTTCGATAAAGCGATCGATCAATTTCGTGTTGATACTGGCCATTTCCCTACAACCGAACAAGGTTTAATTTCTTTGTTTGCGCAGCCAGCAAATGAACCTTTGTGGCATGGTCCATATTTGAAAAAGGTCATTCCAGCAGATCCTTGGGGTAATCCATTCGTCTACCGTTCACCGGGCACTGAAGGACGTGATTTTGAGATCGTATCGTATGGAGCTGACGGCAAATCAGGCGGTGCGGGAGACGACGCTGATATCACAAGCTGGAGTTTCTAAGACTACGTTGCAATATTGAGGTGAAATTCAGGTGAAGCATTTTGTTGCCACTGTTGCTTTAGCGTCAGGACAGATCTCAAAAATTGAGATCGAAGCAGACAATGAAAAAGAGGCAAAGCGAATAGTCGAGACTTCTGGCCAGCATCTCCTTGGTTTGAAAGAAAATGGCGCGCGTCAATTTAAAATTGGCCGTAGCCAAAAAGCATTCAATTTACCTGTTTTTAACCAACAGTTGCTTTCTTTGCTTGAGGCGGGGCAAACAGTTGTTGAGTCGATAGAGATTTTGGGCCGTAATGATAAGCGTGGTCATTATCGAGTCACATTTGATTCTTTGCTGCAAGCCTTACGCGAGGGGAATCAATTGTCCGAAGCGATGGCAAAACTCCCTTCGGTTTTTCCTGCGCTCTATGTGGCGATGGTTAAGTCAAGTGAGACGACGGGCTCTATTAAAGCGTCGATCAAACGATTTATGCAGTATCAAGGGCAAGTGAATGAAATTCGAAATAAGCTAATTGCTGCAGCGACTTATCCAGCGATCTTGCTAGGGGTCGGTTTCGCAGTCGTGACTTTTTTGATGTTCTACGTATTACCCCGTTTTAGTGCTATTTACGAAGATACAGTGTCGGCGGAGATGCGGCACGGTTTTGTTCAATGGTGGGGAAATTTGGTGAGGCAGCATACCTATACTTTACTTGCTGCCCTATTTGTGACTGTGGTGATGATCGTCGCCGTGGCGATGCATCCCAAGACACGCACCTGGATTAGTACCAAGGTATTACAGGCGCCTTGGATTGGTGAGCGCATTTGGTTATTACAATTGGCTCGTATGTATCGGACCATGGGTATGCTGCTGAAAAGTGGTGTGAGTGTATTGTCTGCAATGGCGATGACAAAAGATTCGTTACCGGATCAAATGCATCAGCAGATGGAGTCGGCCATTCTTGATGTGAGTGAAGGCAAGCCATTTTCTGTGTCGTTCACGAATTATGGTCTCAGTACTGAAATCGCTCAACGTTTATTGGTTGCTGGCGAGTCTTCCGGTAACCTTGACGAAATGATGGAACGGA
>CALKVB010000625.1 GCA_937996605.1 uncultured Oxalobacteraceae bacterium
GTTCAGACGTGTGCTCTTCCGATCTTGGTCGAGCGGCGCGGTTGTTTTGACGAGCTGGTATCGCCGCACTCTGTGGGGCACGCGCATCTGCTATCCTGTCAGCACTCGTTCGAGTGGGACGCTGCGCCGTTGTGCGTTGTGGTCGCGCAGACTTCGAGACTTCGGTTTCGCCTGATTCGATCGTATAGCGAGCTCCAGCGTCCTTCCCTAACACCCGTACCAAGTACGGCATAACTTCTCGTAATGTCGCTTCCAAAGTCCATGGCGGATTGATGATGAACATACCACTACTGTGCAAACCAAATCCATCGGGGCTTGGGCCAGAAATACTGAGTGTAACATTAAGCCAACCGTTACCAGGGATACGTTTCAAACGCTCTGGTAACTGTTTGGATTCGATACGTGATAGGACGGGATACCATACTGCATAAACTCCAGTTGGAAAGCGCAGAGCAGCCTCCTCAAGACACACCTTCACGCGACGGTAATCATCTTTGACTTCATAAGGCGGATCAATCAGCACAAGAGCACGGCGAGATGGTGGTGGCAGCAATGCCTTCACACCATCAAAACCATCGCCAGCGTTGATCATGATTCGTTTGCCGCGGGTACTTGGTCGAATGCCCTGCTCCGCTCTATGTGCTTCCAATTTTCTGAAATTTTCACTCAGAATTTTGATTTCGCTAGGATGAAGTTCAAACAGACGTAAGCGATCTTGCTCACGCATGACTTGATCTGCACAATAGGGGGAACCTGGGTAATAGCGAAGTCTGCCGCTAGGATTAAGGTTTTTAATGACATCGAGATAAACCTGCAAAGCGGCTGGAATATCATCGCGCTCCCATAGCGGAGCAATTCCTGTTTCATACTCAGCATTCTTGGTCGCATAACCCGTATCGAGGGAATAGAGCCCCGCACCTGAATGTGTATCGACGTAGGTATAAGCGGTATCTTTTTGATTTAAATAGTTCAGAAGTTCAATTAACACAAAGTGTTTTAAAACGTCTGCATGATTACCGGCGTGAAAACCGTGGCGATAACTCAACATAATGGGAATTCCTGAATAGGTTGCTGCCTGCGCATTGGACAGCGCAATGAGGGGATGGCAATGGGATGCGCCACATTTTACCTCTTTTCAACCGTAACACCTAGAAACACACTATTGCTTACTCTCCCGCGCAAAGTGTCTGCTCTGCCGCGAAATATCTGCATAAGTTCTAAACCCAGTCAATTTACCCGTTTGCCAAAAATAATAAGATCTCTTTCTATGCCATCTAAATTCGCAACGCGTGGCATATTGGCCCATATTTCAAAGTTGAAAGAAGCGAAGAGATTCATGCTAGGCACATTGTGTCCAAAAATAAAGCCAAGTAAAGTATGCACTTGAATCTGTGGAGCAAACGCTATTGCCTCACTTAATAAATAGCGACCAAGTCCTTTGCGTCGCATAGACTCATGTAGATAAATAGATAATTCGGCAGTCCCTGAATAAGCAGGCCTTCCATAGAAATTAGAGAAAGAAAGCCAACCCAATATCTCCCCGTCCTTACCCTCGACTACCCACAACGGGCGTCGATCAGGTGTGTGTTCGTGGAACCAATTGAGTCGTGAATCGACTGTAATTTCCTCGGTATCCGCGGTCACCATACGCGAGGCAACAGTGGAATTGTAAATCGCCACAATCGCAGTGAGATCATCAATGCGAGCAATACGATGTTGAAATGGCTTAGTCATAAATTCAATGCGCTTTAAATTGAGATCAAAAATAAAGGCGCAATTGTGCGCCCGTATTTTTCCGACCGAAAGTTTTAACTCTACAAAGTGTGCGTTGCTCGAGAAGAGCGTATGGTGGCACCCAAGACCTCTTCGACTCTGGTCTTGACTCGAATTCCACTCTCGTCACTTGGAAAGTGTACGCCTATACCCTGTGATTTGTTATTGCCTGCTCCCGCAGGCGTTACCCAAGCCACCTTTCCGGCGATCGGATATTTACTAGGATCGTCAAGCAAAGTCAAAATCAAATAGATCTCTTCCCCTAATCGATAGGATTTATTCGTTGGTACAAAAATCCCGCCATTTTTCAAAAATGGCATATACGCAGAAAATAGTGCAGACTTTTCTTTAATCGCTAAGGACAATACCGACGGCCTCGAAGGAGACGGCATGTTAAGTGGAACACTTGGGTCTTGTGGGAGATCTGCCATGATTTCTTCCAGTGATTATGCAAATATCATTCGCTCTGGCGAGAGAGAGAAACAACTTCTACTCAAATTTGCCGATGCTTAATGAAATGATGATGAATATTCTAACAGCATATCTTCTAAAAATAGCTTGCCTGAGAGTGGATGACTTGCAATTACTTGTCGATCTTGCACACTTTTAATCAGATTCATCAATTTATCGTTGCTTGCACGAGACGCTAAACGGGCTATCTCATTTTGGTACTTCGGATAATAGCGAATGCGACCACTTTGTTTCACACTAAAGATATCGTAAAGCCAACGCTGCAGCCACGAGACGGTTCTAGGCATCTCCATCTTTTGCATTTTATCCGCCAATTTGAGACTGCTCTCAAGGTCTGGTTTTGCTAAAGCCTGCAGAAACTCATGTAGCTCTTTGGCGTCTTCCGATTGCGCCATTTCTAAGGCCAACAGCGGTGCTCCTCCTTGTTGCGCTAACCACATTTCAGGCTCTTTAACACCTTCCTGTTGCAACCAAGCCAGAGCCTCGGCCCGATCTGGCATGTGTAATGGCACTTTGTGGCAGCGAGACAAAATAGTTGGTAACAGTCGATCTAAGCGATGAGAAACCAAAATAAAAACAGTATTCGGATTGGGTTCCTCTAAAGATTTCAGTAAGGCGTTCGCGGCAGGTACATTTAGCGCCTCTGCCGGATACAATAAAACCACTCGGGTACCTTGTCTATGGGTTGAGATATTCATAAAATCACCCAAGGCACGCACCTGATCAATAACGATTTCCTTAGACGGTGCTTTAGTGGATTTGGTTTTCTTTTCCGGTTCGCCATCACCGTCAACTGGCTCACTACTCGCCTCCTCCTCATCAAGTAAGCCCGGACGCACGCGACGGTAATCTGGATGACTGTATTGATCAAACCAATTGCAGGATAAACAGCTACCACAAGCATGGCCTTCGCCAGCGGGTGATTCGCACAACAACGATTTCGCTAAATGTTCTGCAAATTGCGCCTTCCCTATGCCTTCCGCGCCGTACAATAATATGGCATGCGGCATGCGTGATTGCATTGCCATGATCTGACGCCAGCTCTCTTCTTGCCAACGATATAAAGCACTCTTCATTGTTTCGCCTTTTGAGATCAATTCGGTGCAAACAATTTTTGAATAATTTCGCGAATCTGTGCGCGAATCTGTTCTATGCTTTGCGTTGAATCAATGATGCGAAAACGTTGTGGGAATTCCTGTGCACGTCGCAAATATTCGTTGCGTGTATTTGTAAAAAACTCAGCATCTTCTTTCTCGAACTTATCGAGAGTACGAGTCGCATCGAGGCGCGCTTTTGCCACACTAATAGGCACATCAAATAAGAAAGTAAGATCAGGTTGCAAATGAGGATGCACCCAATTCTCCAAGGCGTTCAATTTATCCACTGACAAATGGCGGCCACCACCTTGATAGGCAAAAGAAGCATCCGTAAAACGATCAGAAATTAGCCACTTTCCGGTGCTGAGTGCGGGCTCAATTACCTGCGCCAAATGTTCACGACGTGAAGCAAACATGAGCATCGCTTCGGTTTCCAAATGCATTTTTTGATTCAGTAAAATTTCGCGTAAGGTTTCACCCAATGCTGTGCCACCTGGCTCTCTAGTACACACTACTGGTATGCCTTGCGCTTCAAGCAATTGTTGAACAAAACCAATATGGGTTGACTTTCCAGCCCCGTCGATACCCTCGAAGGTAATGAATTTACCGATCTTCGTCATACGTAATCCCAAAATAACTGTTTACAAATCTCGCGCTACTTAGCTGCATTCAGCGCTGGTACTTATTGACCGCTTTATTGTGATCACTTAAGTTTTCTGAGAATTGGCTAGTACCATTCCCACGTGCTACAAAATAATAAGCATTGCTGGGTTCAGGGTTGACCGCAGCTTTTAATGAATCTAAGCCTGGTAAAGCGATTGGTGTTGGAGGCAAACCAGCACGCGTGTAGGTATTGTATGGAGTATCGGTGGTTAAATCACGCTTGCGAATATTTCCTTTGAATTGATCTCCCATACCATAAATTACCGTCGGATCAGTCTGCAATAACATTCCTGCGCGCAAGCGATTAACGAATACCGATGCGATCATTCCCCGCTCTGATGCTTGTCCCGTCTCTTTTTCAACGATAGAAGCCATCGTCAACGCCTGATATGGTGTCTTATAAGGCAGGTTTTCAGCGCGTTTTTTCCAGACTTCGTCAAGGTGTGACACCATCGATTGGTGCGCTAGTTGATACACTTGGATATCACTACTATTTTTTGCAAAGCGGTAGGTATCAGGAAAAAAAAGCCCTTCAGGGTGCTCGTATTCACTACCAATTGCCTTCATCAATTCACTGTCGCTCATCGTCAAACTATCATGGCGAATATAGGGATGTGCGTTCACTGCACTACGCATTTGCTTGAAGTTCCAGCCTTCAATAATGCCAAGGCTGGTCAAGCTAAATTTACCATCGACCATTTTTTGCAATAATTCTCGTGGCGTCTCTTGTGAACTGAGTTCGAAAGAACCTGCTTTTAAGTTTGACGCTTTACCTTGAATACGAGCCAAGGCCTCAAATAATAAGGGATGCAAAGGAATACCGGCAGCATTTAACTGTCGAGAGGCACTTCGAATATTGCTACCACTTTTAATGGTGAACTCAACCGCTGGTGCCCCCTGTAATATGGAGGTATCTGCCCAGCGCAAAAATGCCCATGTCGCCGCGGCACCAAGACCGATAGCCAACAAAATAATCGATAACAGAAGTTTTTTCAAAAATGCCATGTGAACACTAAATCAAATTTGCTGCGATAATCACGAAAAATGGGTGCCATTGTAAATGGGATCAAACCGCATTGACACAAAAAAAAGAGAAATAGAGTGAACTATGAATGCCGTAGAACAAAATTTTCAAAAAAACATCCAACCCAATACGCCAATCACTAGCACAACTGACCTGGCGCTTGGGTATGTTTGCCAGTTGACGCAACAAAGTCTTATTCAAGTCCAAGGTGAAGATGCTGCCAGCTTTTTGCACAATCAGCTCAGCAACGATGTCGAACGTCTCAAACAAGGTGAAGCTCGATATGCGGCCTACTGCACACCAAAAGGTCGCATGCTTGCCAGTATTTATTATTGGAAGAATGACCAAGACATTTTCTTACAATGCTCAGCTACCCTCCAGCCAGCTTTACAAAAACGTTTGCAAATGTTTGTGATGCGAGCCAAAGCCAAGCTTGAAGATGTCACCGAAAAATTCGCTATACTCGGCTTAAGTGGCGTCCGAGCACAGGCATTTTTACAAAAATATTTCGCTCAGTTACCAACTGAAGTTAATCAAGCATTGATCAGCAAAACGGGCACGCTGATTCGACGGTCTGACGCATTTGGTCAAGCTCGCTATCAATGGGTAATCAGTAGTTCAGTGCTGAAGGAACTGAACGATGCATTACAAACAGAACTTCAAATTGTTGATCCACAGATTTGGCGTTTAGGCGACATTCTGGCAGGCATCCCCGAGGTACGCGAACAAACCAAAGAACAATTTGTGCCGCAAATGGTGAATTTCGAGTTGATTGGAGGTGTGAATTTTAAGAAGGGCTGTTATCCAGGCCAAGAGATTGTTGCTCGCAGCCAGTATCTCGGCAAACTCA
>CALKVB010000626.1 GCA_937996605.1 uncultured Oxalobacteraceae bacterium
GTACATGTACCAAACGCTCTGTTTCAAGATCCAGTAACTGAAGTATGCGGAGGTGTTTCAGAGGGATGTGACCCAAATGCACTACTTGAAGCGGGTACCATGGAGCGCGAGCGTGACTATTTTAGAACCGTAGCAAAGTTACACACCCTCCCATGGAATGAAGTTACCGGTTTCGTTTTGTACATGGGCGGCACGCTATTTACAGTCTCACCGCCATCCCTAGGTGCATCAAACATTCTTTTTCTTCCTGGAGTTACGGGAAGCAGGCTATATCAAAATATAGGTGGAAAGGAGAATAAGGTGTGGGAAGCAAGTCTCTCATTTACACAGTCTGATATTAAGGCTCTGTATATGGATGGGAATGGAGCCAGTGTGAACGACCTTTATACAAAGTCTGGGGAAGCAGTCTCTCATATAGACATCCCCTTTGTGGGAGTCGACGTATACAAGACATTCTTTGAGAAGCTCCAGAGCTATAAAGATAACGGGAGCATAACTGACTACCGTATCTTTCCCTACGATTGGCGGGTGAGTCCTGATGTGACTGCGGAGAGTCCCGTGCAGTATTTGGATGGACCACATCTTCTTGAAGACGAGCTTGCTTCGCTTGCCTCATCATCTCGTACAGGAAAGGTGACCATCATAGGACATTCAAATGGAGGACTTGTAGCAAAGGCACTTCTAAATAAGCTTGAACAAGAAGGAAAGCAGGGGCTTGTTGATACGCTCGTACTTCTTGATGTGCCGCAGTTAGGAACCCCTGACACGCTATCAGCGACACTGCACGGGGATTTTGGAGACCTCACGGGAAAGGGAGGTATATATCTTTCGAAGAAGAATGCACGCTCGCTAACTGAGAACATGCCTGACGCGTATGCGCTGCTCCCATCCCCGCACTACTTTGACGTTGTTTCAGATCCGGTAGTTGATGTTAGTAACGCTCCGCATCTTCGTGCACTTGCAGGGGTGGCAAGTTCTAGCATTAGTACCGCATCTGAGCTTGAAAGATATGTAACAGGCGGCAACGGTAGAGCAAAGCCTGCTGTAGATGACGTTGAACAACCAAACACACTTTCACAACCGCTCCTTACCGCAGCAAAAGATCTACATCGTGCACTCGACTCCTGGACACCGCCCATTGGAGTTCGGGTGCTACAAATTGCAGGGTGGGGAATTGATACTCCCAAAGGTATTACGTACACAGAAGAGGTTAAGGCCAAATGCGTAATTACATTTGTCTGTGGAGCGAAAACCGTCCTTACTCACAAAGTGAACATGACAACGGATGGTGATGGTACGGTGGTACTTCCAAGCGAAGTTGCCATGGCAAGTACCAGCACCTACTACCTCGACCTTGCTTCCGACGCTGATGCCTCCGGGAATCCAAGGAATCATGCGAATGTCACAGAGTCTAAACTCTTTCAGGACTTGCTCACGCAGCTTGTTATTGATCGGAACAGTACTGTACTTCCTGCACATGTGAGCACCAGCACACCAACTAGAGGGAATACAGCTACACGATTACGACTGCGCGTTTTATCTCCCGTAACACTTGATGCGTATGACAGCCAAGGAAGACACACCGGTCTAGTACGCACCCAAAATGGAGAGGTGTCATATGTCGAAGAGCAGATACCCAATAGTTACTATCGAGAATATGGAGAAGGAAAGTATCTAGGACTTTCTGCGAATGACGTAGTACAGATAAAGATGAATGGTACTGACACCGGCACCTTTACGTACGAAGTGACGGAGGTAGGCACTACAACCGAAATGATTGTTGCATATAAGGACATACCGGTAACCGCATCAACTACGGCGACCATGGATATTGCAAGAAGTGAAATTACTAACGCACCTCTATCGCTTGATTACAATGGAGACGGTGTTGTGGATGTGGTACTCGCTTCTTCAACGGCACAAGAAGATTGGAATACGTACGTGTCTCTCATACTCTTGCACGTGCAATCAATGAACCTCAGTACAAGTTCTAAGTTCCAACTAACTGCAAAGTTTGAAAACATACGACACCTCCTTCAGAAGGATGGTCAGTGGAATGGAACTGATGACGATCGTGATCGGTTGGATGTAAAAAAGAACGAGCATGCTCTTGCGCAAGCAGTGCGCAAGCTTGGCAAAATACAAACGTGGGTAACTACACAAGTGGTAACCACTAATCAAGGTAAGATAACCGTGTTGTCCAAAAGGATTTCTCGTACGCAAGCAGAAGCAGTCCTGGGAATGATTATTCACCTCCGCACACGTATTCAACAACCATGAACCATCGAATACTCGCAGGAATGTTATCGCTCGGCGTTCTATTGCTCACCGCTAGTGCGACACTCTTTCTTGGCACTAAGAGTAAGGTAGCGTGCACCTACTTTGATTGTGCAAGTAGTTACTACTATGTTGACGTGGTCTCGCCACTTACACAGCAGATCTGGCCGCTTGCTGTTTTGTTTGCGGCCCTACTCTTTGTAAGAAGAGACGTGTTCTATAAATGGCTAACACTATTTCTCCCTCTCAGTGTCATTGCACTCGTGCTGGTTATTAATTCTAAAACTGCACTGGGTGGTTGGTTCCCCCATATCTACCCTAATCGCCAGGAGATGACACATATTTCAGTGCTCTTCCTTGTTGGGATTAGTGTTGTTTTTGTTGGGTATCAATACTTCCTTCTATTTTTCAAAGGTCGACAATCCAGTACACACCCTAACGCTTTGTAGGAGTAGTTTTTAGAGATGTCTTTCTTCTTGTTCGTATATACTGGTTAATATGAAAAAGGGAGTCGATTACACAGGCATAACGGTAGTGTTCGCCTGCGCCGAGCCTAAATAAGTTTGCAAGATGGTTGCGCAATTGATTCTATCTGTCACGACCAAGACTTGCTGCCCCTCGATGTTAGGTAATACGGGCAAAGAGCGATCACTTGGTTCCGGCGCTAGATGTAAAGGGAATTCAATGATGAATTCAGAGCCAATACCTTCAGTGCTGATTGCACTTAATTTTCCGTGCATTAAAGTGACCAGACGCTGGGTGATTGATAGTCCTAGTCCAGTGCCGCCAAACCGTCTTGCCGTGCTGGCGTCTGCTTGAGTGAATGGTTGAAATAGCTTTGATAGCACCGCGTCCGACATGCCTATGCCATGGTCGATCACACGAAATTGCAAGAAGGTTTGATGATCAGGATGCTGCGCGGTATGCACATGAAGCAAGGTTTCACCGCCATTTTGCGGTGTGAACTTGAGCGCATTGCCAACCAAGTTAAACAGTATTTGTCGCAGACGCGTTGGGTCGGAATAAACCCAGTTCGGTAGTTGCGGATCAACGAAGAGAGATATCTTGATGTTTTTCCGACGAGCCACATTGAGCATTAGCCGAGTAACATCTTCCACTACATCCCGTATCGAAGTCGGAATCGTCTCGATGATAAGCTTACCGGCCTCGATTTTGGAAAAGTCTAAAATGTCATTGAGGATCCCGAGCAGCGCGACCGAAGAACTTTGTATGGTCTCTAGCATTTGCCGTTGTTCTGGCGTAAGGGTAGTTTGTTGCAGGATATCGACCATACCCACGACGCCGTTCATCGGTGTGCGAATTTCATGGCTCATATTGGCCAAGAATTCTGATTTAGCGTGGTTTGCAGCAAGGGCAGCTTCTTCTGCTAATTTCCGGTCAGTGATGTCGGTGTTTGTTCCCGTAATGCGAATCGCTCTTCCTTCAGCATCGCGAGTTGCTCTTCCCTGGCTTTGAATCCAGTGCCAGGAACCATCTTTGTGCTTAAGCCGCACCGTAGCGCGAACTTCTTTGGTCGGGTCTTTAAAATGTTCAACAAGTTGTCGCACAAATTCGGCGATATCATCGGGATGCGTAATTGCGTTCCAACACTCTCGATCGGTAGGAAGTTCTTGTTCGGTGTAACCCAACATTTCCCACATGCGTGGCGAGTGATACAGCGCACCAGTGGTAATATCCATATCCCAAATGCCCTCGTCGGCGCCTTCGATGGCAAGTTCGAATCGCTCTTCGCTTTTTGCCAGCGCTTCCGCATCGCGTTTGCGATCAACCGCAATACCCAATAGTTTAGCGGCTTGGTCTACAAATTGCAGTTCAGTTTCAGTCGGCTTGTGAAGCGCTTTGTGATAAATAGAGATGACTCCCAAAACCCGACCATTGCTAGAAAAGAAGGGCTGTGCCCAGCAAGAGTAGATCCCTAACGCGAGTGCTAATTCGCGATGCCCTTCCCAATACGGATGGGTGTTGATGTCTTCAACAATCACGCGCTGTTCGTTAAATGCCGCGGTGCCGGCAGTGCGAACTCCGTCAGCGATTTCAAGTATGCTGAGGGCTTCACGAAAATTCTCAGGAAGGCTTGGTGCGGCCATCAATTTTAAGAACTGTTGGTTATCGTCGGCGAATAAAATGCTGCACGACATATCGGTGTCGACGGCCTCAAGTTCTTTTGCCATGGAATTCGTAAGAACGTCGAGTGACACATCGCTGGTGATGAGTTGTAATATTTTTCCACGGAACTGTTCGTATAGAGCGTGTTGCTTACGTTCCGTGATGTCGGTGCGAATGGCGATGAATTCTCGAGGCTTGCCTTCGTCATTCATAAAAGCAATGATGGTCGAGTCCACCCAATATAGTTTGCCGTTCTTGGAGCGATTGCAAATTTCGCCATGCCAGGCTTCACCACGCAACACCGTCTCGTACATGTCTTTGAAAAAGCTAGACGGATGGTGCCCTGAATTGATGATGTGATGGTTCTTTCCGATAAATTCTTCGCGGCTGTATCCACTAATTTCGGCAAAGCGTTTATTGCCGTAGGTGATGCGTCCTTGAGCATCGCAGATGCTAACGATCGCATGTTCGTCCAGTACATATTTTTGTTGTCTCAGTGCGACCAATGCGCGCTCAGTTGATGCCACACTCTCTTGTAAGTCTTGCGTTTTTTGTGCGACCAGTTGTTCCAGTCGATCTCGATATTGCGTTAGCTCGATTTCTCGCTTTTTTTCTTCAGTGATGTCTTTGATAGATCCTTGCAATGTGATGGGTTTACCTGCTGCGTCATAGCTGAAATGCCCTTTGGCCGAGACCCAACAACGCTTGCCATCGATAGGGCGGATCACTTCATAATCGAAATTGAAATTTCCATCACTATTGACCACAGAATTGTAGTGATCGAGTACGCGTTGTCGATATTCAGGTGCAACGATTTGTGACCACGTCTCTATGGTTTTGGCCTCATCTTCGCGAATCCCAAAAATCTCGTCCATCATCGCGGAACCACGCCACGTTCCTGTTTTGATATCGGTGACATAAGAACCAATGCGGGCTGTTCTTTGGGCGTCGTTGAGGAGATCTTCATTCTCTTTGAGACGTATTTCCGCTTCCTTACGCTCGGTAATGTCTTGGATCACACCCTCTAAGCTGAGTGCTTTTCCATCTTCGCTAAAACTAAAAAAACCTAGGCCTGTGACCCAGCGTACTGCGCCATCAGATTTGCGACGAATTTGGTAATCGAGATTAAACTTGCCGTGCTCAGCGATGGCTTGTGTAAAATGATTTTGGACCATATTTCGATGCTTAGGCACCACCAGATCTACCCACACCTCCATGTTTTTGGTGATATGGCTGTCTATCCCAAAAATTTGATCAAGCGTGCGGGAGCATGACCATGTATCTCTCGCAATATCATAGACGTAGTTGCCGATATGAGCTGTGTTTTGCGCTTCTACGAGGCGTTTTTGACTCTGTTGTAATTCAAACTCGGCCGCTTTTCTATCAGTAATATTGGTACGTATCGAGACATAGCGCTCAATTCGACCTTGTTTGTCTTGGAATGGAGTAATGATAGATCGGAAGAGCACACGTCT
>CALKVB010000627.1 GCA_937996605.1 uncultured Oxalobacteraceae bacterium
ACATCCTGAAAATGCCCGCATCGCAGCTTTGGCGACTCGCATTGTTGGCTTAGACATCGCCGGCATTGATCTGGTTTGCCACGACATCTCAAAACCACTTGCAGAACAAGGTGGCGCTATTATTGAAGTCAACGCTAGCCCAGGACTGCTATCGCACCTCAAGCCAGCCGAAGGTAAACCACGTGACATTGGCTCAGCCATCATCACCCATCTCTTTGGCGAAAAAGAGAATGGCAGAATTCCAATTATTGGCGTCTCTGGCAGCAAGGGCACCAGCCTGATCGCCCGTTTAATCGGAAGTATGTTGAGTATGAACGGCCAATATTCAGGTGTTTCGTGCGCTGATGGTTTGTATCTCGATCAACGCCAGGTGGTAAAGTCCGACTGCACTAATTGGAATGCCGGACAACGATTGCTTTTAAATCGCAATGTGGAGGCTGCGGTATTTGAGTCTAACGCGCGGGGCATTTTAAAAGATGGGTTGCCTTACGATCGTTGCAAAGTTGGTGTCATCACTGATGTTGATGGGCACGATGAACTGGCCGAATTCTATATCAACGAAACGGAGCAAATGTTCAAAGTTTTGCGCACACAAGTTGACGTGATTTTAGAAGACGGCTGCGCGGTGATCAATGCAGCACTCCCCATTGCAAATGAGCTGGCGGAACTGTGTGATGGCGACGTCATTTACTATGGCCTTGATACCCATGTTGGGCCGATCGCAAAACACTTACAACAAGGTAAGCGTGCCGTTTATCTTAAAGATGGCAATATTGTTTTGGGAACATCGACCAATGAACTCAACTTATTGCCCTTGAACAGTTTGAAGCCAGCCAAAGTTGAGCAAGCCGAAGCGGTATTAGCCGCAGTCGCGGCGGCATGTGCGTTGAATATCACTCCAGATTTGATCGCTGCAGCGCTGAGGAATTTTGATTCTACGCCCCCGAAAAAACATTACTAAAACCATTTCTGGCGCTGACCTTGAATAGCCCAGCGCCAATAAACTTACATTTTTTGGCATGAATGCCAGCAGATAGGACTAAGGTTTATGGAAGTATCACGTATCAGGGCATTACGCGGCCCGAATCTCTGGACTCACCACACTGCGGTTGAAGCGATCGTTCGCTGCACTCCGGAAGAGTTATCCATCACAGAGATTCCAGATTTTGAATCTCGGTTGCGCGCTTTATTCCCCGAAATTGGCCCTTTACAAGCAACTGGTCATGATGATGCCATTCCTCTTGCACGTGTCTTTGAGTTAGCCGCACTGGCACTGCAAGCACAAGCAGGCTGCCCCGTCACATTTAGTCGTACCACACAAACTTTGGAAGATGGTATTTTCCAGGTTGTCGTCGAATACTCAGAAGAAGACGTTGGTCGTCAGGCGCTTGATTTTGCAGAAAAACTGGTCAATGCTGCCTTACATAATCAAAGTTTTGATCTAGCAACAGCGCTCCACGAATTACGCGAGCTCGATGAAGATTTGCGCCTTGGTCCTTCAACGGGCTCCATTGTATACGCAGCGGTGGCTCGCAATATCCCCTACCGCCGCTTGACTAGCGGTAGTTTGGTCACATTTGGTTGGGGTAGCAAGCAACGCAAAATTCAAGCTGCGGAAATGGACGGCACCAGTGCGATCGCCGAGGCCATCGCTCAAGATAAAGAGCTCACCAAAAAGCTACTTGATGCTGCGGGGGTTCCCGTACCATTGGGGCGCACTGCGTTTGACGTTGACGACGCATGGAATATCGCACAAGAAATCGGTTTACCTGTTGTGGTAAAACCCAAAGATGGGAATCAAGGTAAGGGAGTAACAGTCAATATCACCACACGTGAGCAATTAGAAGCCGCCTATGTAGCGGCATCTGAATTCCGTGACGATATTTTGGTCGAACGCTATCTCCCTGGTAATGACTTCCGTCTACTCGTTGTCGGTAATAAACTGGTCGCTGCTGCACGTCGAGATCCGCCGCAAGTTGTCGGTGATGGCACCCACTCAGTGCGAGAATTGGTTGAACAAGTCAACAAAGATCCGCGCCGTGGCAGCGGTCACGCAACATCCTTAACCAAGATTCGTTTCGACGACATTGCCTTGGCAAGCCTCGCCAAACAGGGCTACGATGCGGATTCCGTGCCTACCAAAGGTACACGCGTTGTTTTGCGCAACAATGCCAACCTTTCCACTGGTGGTTCCGCTACTGACGTGACTGATGACGTTCATCCAGAAGTTGCCGCTCGTGCTGTCGCTGCAGCGCAAATGATTGGCCTGGATATTTGTGGTGTGGATTTAGTAGCAGATAGCGTATTAAAACCAATTGAAGATCAAAATGGCGGCATCGTCGAAGTGAATGCAGCACCAGGACTGCGCATGCACCTCTCCCCTTCTTTTGGTAAAGGTCGTGCCGTCGGGGAGGCGATTGTCGCCGCCATGTTTGCGGATGGCGATGACGGACGCATCCCTATCATTGCCGTAACAGGTACAAACGGCAAGACCACCACAGTTCGCTTGATTTCACATTTATTGGCAAGTAGCGGTCTACGCGTTGGCATGACCAATACCGATGGCGTTTATGTAGAAGGTCGTCAAATCGACAGCGGTGACTGCAGTGGCCCGCGCAGCGCTCGCAATGTCTTGTCTCATCCAGATGTTGACGCTGCCGTGTTTGAAACTGCACGCGGAGGCGTTTTACGTGAAGGTCTGGCTTACGACCGTTGTAAAGTTGCTGTCGTGACCAACATCGGTACTGGCGATCATTTAGGTTTGAACTACATCACCACAGTTGAAGATCTTGCCGTACTCAAGCGTGTCATCGTGCAAAACGTTGCAGACAATGGCGTGGCGGTCTTAAATGCAGCAGACCCTATCGTCGCCGGTATGGCAAAGAACTGTACGGGCGCAGTCACCTTCTTCGCGGTTGATAGTCAATTACCAATTATGGCAGCACATCGTGTCAAAGGACATCGTGTGGTGTTTGTTGAGGATGGTGATTTAGTCGCGGTCGAGGGCAA
>CALKVB010000628.1 GCA_937996605.1 uncultured Oxalobacteraceae bacterium
CTTTCCCTACACGACGCTCTTCCGATCTGACCCAGCTAAAGTTAATCCTATGGGCGGCGCGATTGCTCTCGGTCACCCATTGGGCGCGACAGGTGCGATTCGTTCTGCGACGACTATCCATGCTTTGCATCGTAATAATTTGAAATACGGTATGGTGACGATGTGTGTGGGAACGGGTATGGGAGCAGCAGGCATTTTTGAACGCATGTAATTTGTTTACCGCATAAATCCCACCTCAGGGCGCATCGCCACGTTGCGAATGCTCGCAATATCGACATATTGCTGTGCTTCGCGCCTCGCGCTGCATCCCTGAGCTGGAATTTCTACGGCAAACAAGACTCCAATTTCGAAGTTGGAACTCACTAATTGTAGGGCGGGTGAAACCCGCGCGGCTTAGGTGCTTGATGAGCATGCGGCGCGGGTTTCACCCGCCCTTCTACGAAAATGCGGTGTAGAGATGCTTAGGGGGAACACAAAAAGCCTTTGTTTTTCTCTGCGCTTCTCGGCGACTCTGCGTCTCGGCGTTGAGGGGTTTTCAATGCATTACGGACAAAGAAACAATTTAAGGACATCATGGAAATTCTGACCAACATCAATGACGGCATTTTGACGATCAACTTCAATCGCCCAGAAAAGAAAAACGCGATCACGTTTGGTATGTATGAAGCGATGGCGAATGCGATCAACGCATCGAATGAAGACAAAAACGTCAGCGTGATTTTGATTACTGGCAAGCCAGAAATTTTCACAGCGGGAAATGACCTTGAAGACTTCATGAAACACGCTGGTAGCTTAGCTTCAGCGGAGATGCCGCCGGTATACCAATTCATGCATGCTTTAAATGACGCGCAAAAACCAGTCATCGCCGCAGTATCTGGTGGCGCGGTCGGAATCGGGACCACCTTACTAATGCATTGTGAGTTGGTGTACGCCGCCGACAATGCGAAATTTTCTATGCCGTTCACACAATTAGGCTTGTGCCCGGAATTTGCATCCAGCATGGTTTTGCCGCAAATCGCTGGCTACCAACGGGCAGCAGAAAAGCTGTTGTTGGGCGAGGCTTTCAGCGCACAAGAAGCACATGAGATGGGCTTAGTGAACAAAGTTTTACCACTCGAAGAATTATTGCCTTATGCTGAAAAGCAAGCGGCCAAAATCGCCGCCCTGCCTTCCAAGTCGATACGCTTGACGAAGAGCTTGATGAAAGCGAATCAACCACAAGCGATTCGTGACAAAATGAATGAAGAAAACGCTCACTTTGGCGCCATGCTTTCACAACCAGAAGCACGCGAAGCGATGATGGCATTCTTCCAAAAACGTAAGCCTGACTTCAAACAATTTAACTAATAATTTTAGCTAAGAATTTAGCTAAGCTTTTCAAGCAAATCGTTCCTCTCAGTGATTGAATCAAGCACAGTCAAACCACAACTAGTGCGACACGCTGGTAGCGACAGCCGATATGGCTCTGCACGAATACTTTGTGCAGAGCCATTTCACTTAATACGACGCGTAAAAACGATATCAGCAAGCCCACTGACCAAATCCAGCTGCACGCTCTGCACCAGACCATTCGACGCGGTATTAAACTGCAAGCGTTGTGATTCGAATTTGGGATTATCTTCAGCGCGCTCGCCAACAAATACATCGTAGTGCCAATGCTGTAATGGCGTTACCACACCATGAAACTCAAAAACAAGTTTGCCGTGACTCTCACTAACTTTGAGGACGCCGTAAGCAGGATGTTCGAAGGTCCCCACATAGGCGCTCAATGCATGACTAGTTTGCGTGCCTTGCACGCGATCTAGCGGCAGCTCTGCTTCCATCGAATGTTGATGGTGATGATCCGCATCGTGCGAGCGTTGCAGTGCGCGACCGCTCCAATCTACACGTGATAAATCCAGCATTCTGTCGGCAGCAGCGCGCGCGGTATAGCTATGTGCATTGGTCAAAAATAAATTAGCTAAGACCATCACGCCAACCCCATCATCTGGAAACAAAACCATCGCGCTCGCGAAGCCATCAATAACACCACTGTGTTCGAGTCGTCGATGTCCCCGATACACGCCTGTGAACCAGCCGGGCGCATAACCCGTTGGCACCACTTCAGGCGTGAGATCATCGTCGCTCAGCACTTGTGGTGTGTGTAAAAACGCTATGCTTTGCGGTGAAAGGATTTGCTTCCCTTGATACTTACCTTGATTGAGATGCAGCTGTAACCATGCAGCCATCTCCTTCACGCTAGAATTGATACCTCCCGCTGAAACAATGTGATTAAGCGATTGGAAAGGCATGACCTTGATCACGCCCTGTTTTGTCTTTTGATATCCAAACGAAAAATTTCCATCACTTGCTCCCTGGCGCACATCGAAGTTGGTTCTGGTCATCGCCAAAGGAAGTAACAAACGATTACGCACAGTTTCTTGCCACGATAGACCAGCCACCACTTCAGTCACATGACCGGCGCCAACAAACATCAAATTATTGTACTGAAATTCGGTGCGAAACCCCTTGTTGGCTTCGAGATACTGCAAGGCCTCAGTGATTTGCGCCATACTCTGGGTCGACGGACCATACCAAACCAAATCGTGCCGTGGCAAGCCAGATCGATGGGTCACCATATCCAGCAAACTGAGGCGATCGGCGACAAAACTGTCTTGCATTTTGAAATTAGGTAACCAAGTCTTTATTGGCTTATTCCAATCAAGTTTTCCTTCTTCGACCAAGGCAGCGATCATCGCAGTCGTAAATGATTTACTGCTGCTGCCTATCGGTAACAAGGTATCGGCTGTCATTGGAAGCTGATGTTCGATATCGCGCAAGCCATGCCCTTGTGCATACAGAATTTGATCGCCCTTTACCACCACCACAGCCATGCCTGGCACTTGCCATTCCTTGCGAATTTTTTCAACTTCTTCGGCAAACCCGCGCAGGCGCTCTTGATCCTGCGCACTATTGATCGTCGATGCCGTTGCAGTAGTCGATTGCGCCAGACTCGGATTCATCAATGCCATGGCGTAAGCGGCCAAAATAGCTAATACCATTGATACGTTAATTGATCTTTTCATCTTTTCCTCAAACACATACAATCGCAACTACATCTGCTATCAACTTCCTATTCTTAACAGCATGACAGCTGACAGCTGACAGCTGACAGCTAATATCAAGCAATTGTAGGGATTCGAGGATTCGAAGAAATGCCAAAAACTGGTCAAATTCTGCCAATGAACACCAACAAATCTGATCAGCGTCAGGTTGTTTTGCTCTGCTTTGATGGTATTCAGATATTGGATGTGACCGGCCCTGCGTCGGTTTTTGCAGCTGCTAACGATGCACTCGGCCGCGATTTCTATCGCGTCAATATTATCTCGGCGCACGGTGGTGTGGTGCAGAGTAATAGCGCGATCGCACTCACCACCCAAGCAATCGCTAACATCGATCCGAAAACAGTTGATATTTGCTTGGTGTCCGGTGGTAGTGAGCAAGGTATCGCCGATTTTGTCGCCAATCTTGAAGTGCAATCGTGGATTTCACAGGTACATCAACATAGTCATCGCATTGGCTCCATTTGTACCGGTGCCTTTGCTCTAGCCGAATTGGGGCTTCTCAACGGTAAGCGAGTCGCTACCCATTGGGCATATTGCGACGACTTTATGCGGCGTTTTCCTAAGGTCACAGTTGATCCCAACGCACTCTTTATCGAAGACGGCAAAGTATGGACCTCGGCTGGCATCACCACCGGTATCGACATGTGTTTAGAATTAATCGCAGCCGACCTCGGTAATCATATTGCCAACACAATTGCGAAACGCCTTGTACTTTATGCACGGCGCCCTGGTTTTCATTCGCAATTTAGCCCTATTCTGTCAGCACAAACTCATGCAGATCCAGAATTTGCCCAGTTAATTGATTGGATAAAAGAGCATCTTTCCGAATCACTCAGCATCGCCCGCCTAGCTGAACAAGTTGCGATGTCCGATCGCAGTTTTCATCGCAAATTCACAGACGCCGTGGGTGAAACGCCAGCCCACTTTATCGAAACCCTGCGTTTAGATCGAGCACGCCATTTACTCGCCTCTGGTATTTCGCATAAAGCAATCGCTGCCAATACTGGATACAGCAGCCCCTCTCAACTAGGCAAAGCTTTTGAGCGACGATTCGGCATGTCGCTCAGCCGCTTCACCGAGACGCAGATTGATCGTCCATAGTACGGCGAACCATCACACGACAATCTAGCCCATAACACTTGGCAGGAATCCACCGATTCTTGGCACTCACCGATCTGTAAGTCCACGTAGACTCGCTCACTCGTTCAAGCTTTTAGGTATCGATGTGACGAGATTGTGCTCAATGCTCGTCCACTCTATTCAACTCAAGGATCTAGACTATCGTCAGCTAAGGCAACTACATCATGAAATTTCTACACGTATTTTTTTTATGCACACTCATAGTTCTAGTCTCATTCGCTAATACCACACAGGCGCAGTCAAACGATAGCAGCAAAGAGAGCTTAAGCAGGGTTCAACAATTGCATTTTCTTGATCAACAAGATGAGATCAAACTCGCACTCAGCGCCGGCCCTGAACATCTTCGTGCGCATGCAAGCGTGTACGTATTTGGCAAACAAGGTTATGAAAAGATCAAACAAGGAGATAACGGCTTCGTCTGCTTGGTCAACCGCGACGGCCAACAACGTGGTAACGATACATTACGTCCAACCTGTTGGGACCCCGAAGGCAGTGCTAGCATTGTGCCAGTCATGCTGAGGGTGGGTGAACTGATTGCGCGAGGCGAATCGGCGCAAACCATCACGCAAGATATCGACGCAGGCTATCTTCGCGGTGAATTTTTCGCACCACGAAAAACTGGCATTGCCTACATGTTAATCGGCGACATTCGTTTTGATCCCAAGACAAAAACTTCGGTGTCTCTGTTTCCTGGCCATTACATGATCTACGCACCTGGTGTGACCAATGCCGATATTGGTATCAACCAAGACGCTAAGAGCGCCCATCCAAACCTACCATCGATTTATTCAGGATACTCAGGCGGAACTCATAATGCCTATGTGATTGTGTTGGCAGTTCCTGATTCCGGCCGTGTGAGCTCGGCCGAGAGTCTAGTTCATCCTCATAACATGTAGAAAAAATTCGCTTTTTTTATTGCTGTCTCGACACCTGTCAACACCTACTATCCGCCATGAAGCTAACTTGCCGCCGTTCCATCATCGCTTTGTCTTTTCTGTGCTTAGACACTTACTTTGGCACTTACTTTGGCACTTCCTCAGTCGCTGCCCAAGCTGTAGTGCCAGACAAACTATTAGCAAGCAGTACGCTGTATCATCAACGGCAGAGCATTCAAATCAGCAATGGAAGTCGTGTCGTGGTGCCAAAGGCTTGGCAGACAAAATCTGATCAGGGTTTTCTGGAACTCAGTTTGCCCAATACAAACTTGAAGATCGCTCTCATTGAAGTTCATGCCGAAAACGCGGAAACTGCCATTGCTGCTGCGTGGTCGCGTTACAAGCCTGAGTTCTCTGCGCAAGCTTCTAAGCTAAACAATCTGCCCGATCTTAACGGCTGGAAATCGCGCGTCAAGGCTACTTATGTCGATAGCAACAGCGCTCAGATGCGCTACCAAGCCCAAGCACAAGGTATCGACGATCTTTGGATTGTCACACTCAGCCTTGGAAGCTCTGAACTATTTACCCAACGCGAAATCGATTTAGGAATTATTAATAACAGCCTAACGGCCCCGACGTTCAAGGCAGAGTCGCTGGCGGGGCAAATTCCAAACGCTATCGATCAAAAACGCATTGCACAAATCAAGGCATTCTTTGCACGTGGAATGCAAGACTTAAAAATTCCCGGACTTGCATTCGCTCTCCTTGATCACGGCGCCATCGTGTACGAAGGTGGCATGGGTGTGCGTCAACTAGGCAAGCCAAATCTGGTCGACCACAGAACCCGATTCATGAATGGTTCGACGACCAAGCCCATCACAACCATGCTCATGGCGCGTTTAGTTGATCAAGGCAAGTTCAGTTGGGATCAAGCTGTCACACAAGTTTATCCGCCGTTTCAATTAAGTGATCCCATCGCCACCAGTAAAGTCACGATGCGGCAATTAAGCTGCGCCTGCACTGGCGTCCCCAATCATCAGTTATCACTTTTCTTCGGTTACGGCAAAGTCAGCCCCGAAACCTTGATATCAAGACTCGCCAAGGAACCACTCACTACACCATTTGGCGAAGTCTATCAATACAACAATCAAATGGTCGCCGCCGCCGGATATCTCTCTGGCCATGCTGCATATCCGACGCTGCCGTTAGGACCTGCTTTCGACAAAGCAATCAAGGAATTTCTATTTAGGCCGCTTGCAATGACAGATACCACTTTCGATATGTCTGAGGCTCAAATAGGAAACTATGCCTTACCTCATGGAATTGGTGCAGATGGTGAAACTGCGTTGACCAGTATGGAATTAAACAAGGCTGTGCGCGTATTTCGCCCTGCAGGAGGAGCATGGACTTCGATTCACGATTTGGCGCTATTCTTGCAATTTGAGGCGAACAACGGAAAACTTCCTAATGGTCGTCAATTAATTAGACCAGAGTCGGTCATTGCTCGTCGCCATCCACAAGTGGCGACGGGGCTCGATAGTTTTTATGGCATGGGACTCGGCATCAATCAAAAATTGGGGATTACCACACTTAATCATACCGGAACGGTGTTCGGCTTCAATAGCATTCTATTTTTAATCCCGGAAAATGGTGTCGGTCTTGTCGCCATGTCTAACGCCGACCAAGGCGTAGGCCTACTCACACTGGCGCGCCAACGACTGCTTGAATTGATCTACGACACCACTCCCAAAGCAGAGCTCGCCCTCACTCGATTAGTCGAGCAAAATGCCACTACAAGTCAAGAGCAGATCAAGCTCACTGCACATGCCAATCGCGAGCTTGAAAATTTACTCGCAAGTAAATATACACACCCCTTGCTAGGAACCATCACGGTTCGAAAAATGGGCGACGATCTGCATTTCGATTTTGGTGATTGGAGTACACGCGTCATCGGACAAAAAGACGACCAAGGGATTGTGACTTTTTCATCAATTGATCCCAGCGTGGGCTTCATTGACTATCGTATTGAGAATCGCGAGGGCAAACGAAGTATTGTTCTTGAATTAGGCGATGAGCGCTATCAATTTGAGGAGCTGGTTTCTCACGACTAGAGTTAGCCGATTCATTTTTTTGAATGCTTAAACTAGCCTATTGCTTAAATAAAATCGTTATGAATCCGGCACAAAGTAGCAACAACACCTCATGATGTCAGCAAATGCTTGATCCAACTTGACAGCCTAGGCGATTTCATCGATCTTCAAGTTTTCGAAGATTAATACAAATTCGCTGACGATGGATCCACGTACCGCCTTTATTCTTACGACTGCCTTCGCTCTATTGAACGGTGGCATTCTTGGTCTTATGCATCGTGGTCTGTCACGTGCAATTCGGCCCGCCGCTGCTGACTGGCGTATTGGTACTTTGCTCGCAGCAGGTGGTGTTTTGTTGCTCGCTGCTCAGAGTCCCGATTCAGCTTGGCTGCTTTTACCTCTTGGAAATACCTGTATTTTTATGGGCTTCGCATTGTATTGGCGATCGATCCGACGTTTCGACCATCGACCTGATACAGCTTGGATTTACCTTCCATCGATTGTTGGTGCATTGGCCTTGACTTGGTTCACTGTAGTAATGCCACTGTTATGGGTGCGCGTTTGCATCACCACCCTAGTCTGGAATACCATGATCGCCGGATCAAGCTATAGTTTGCTCAAGCATCGACACTCGAAACGAGAGATTGGTCGTATCTGTCTCGCAGGGATTTTTATCGTTTTGATGTGTTTCATGACGGTGCGCGCCGTTTACTACACCTTGTATCTACGAGATGTACAAACGATTTTATCGACAGAACACTTGATTAATACCCTGACGCCAATCAGCACCGCAGTATTGCCTGTCATCGGCACTACTGCTTTTTTGATGATGTGTTCGGAGCGTTTACGAGGCGAATTGGCGGCGCGCGCGATTGAACTTGATCAGAAGAATGCTGATCTTAAACAAGCGATTCTGGCCCGTGAAGATGCAGAACGCATTGCCCGTCATGATCTCAAAACACCACTCGCAAGTATCGCAGCAGCCCCGGCTCTACTACGTGAAAATACCGACAATCAAGAAGAACTGCTGCAGATGATTGAAGGATCGGCACGGCGTGCACTGAATATGGTCAACCTTTCTTTGGATCTATATCGCATGGAGAAAGGGCATTACCCTTTACGTCCCGAAGTGGTTGATCTCAAAGCGGTAGTCGATACGGTCCTTGATGACCTACGGGTGCACGCATCGGCCAAACATTTGCAGTTCAACATCTCAACTCAAGGCAAAATCCAATTTGCTTACGCCGAAACGGCTCTGTGTTATTCCTGCATCGCCAATCTGATCAAGAATGCCATCGAAGCCGCCAGCGAATCGTCAACAGTCTCGATCGCATTTGAATACGAGCAAATGATCAACTTAAAGATCCACAATGACACCGCTGTACCAGAAGAGCTACGTCACAGTTTCTTCGACAAGTATGCGACCCTAGGCAAAGAGGGTGGCAGTGGCCTCGGCACTTACTCATCGCGACTACTCGCGCAAGTGCAAAACGGAAATCTCACCATGCACACATCTACACAGGAAGGCACCACGCTGTGCTTGAGTCTGCCTGCGTACACGGCAACCATGGAAAGCATCGGTATGGCCACACAAGTCGCGCCGTCTGCAACTCTGCCGACAAGAGCAAGTGCGTATGCAGAAAACCATGTACACATATTGATGGCCGATGATGATCTGTATAACACCAAAGTTGTCGCCCATCAGTTGCACCGTTTTGGGATTAACTTAAGTACCGCCCTCAATGGCAAATTCGCTTGGCAAGCTTGTCTACAACGGCGCCCTGATTTGATTCTGATGGATATTGAAATGCCTATCATGAATGGCATCGACGCTTTACATGCCATTAGAACGATGCAAAAAATCAGAAACCAAACACCGAGTATCATCGTCGCCTTCTCTTCCGATGATGGAATTCATAGTCATCAACGTTTTCTAAAGATGGGGTTCGACTATTGCTTGAGCAAGCCAGCCAATGCGACCGAGCTACTTGCATTAATCGAGAAGCTAACACCTGCACCGTCTACCGCGCATGTTTGGCAAGACGTATGCATGCCCTCGGAGCTTATGCTTGATCTCGAAGCCTTTCTCAGCTCACGCTACACGCTCATCACTGAGCTAGAAAAAGCAATTGACACTAACGATGAGGAAAGTCGCCGTCGTATTTCTCACAAATTATCAGGGAGTTTCGCGATGTATGGCTTCAATTGGGCCTCGCAACACTGTAAACTACTCGAAACTCAAGATCAGTCTGGTGATCGCACACGGATACAAATAGAAGAACTCAAACACCATCTCAGCGAAGTCGCTATCGTCGAATGCACAACGCAGGAATAAACGCCGCCCGAGGCGGTGCTGAACAACCATGAAAGGCCTAACATGACCACCCCACGCATACTCGCCATCGATGACGATGAAATGGTTCTTAATTATTTGCAGCGCATGCTAGGCCAGCACTACCAATTAATCTTATGTGGGGAACCTCAGGTCGCGGCACAAATTGCCAAAGTAGAGCTACCCGATTTGATTTTGTGCGACATCGACATGCCAGAAATGGACGGTGGCGCGGTCTTAGCCAAACTTGGAGCAGATCCGAGCACGGCCAAGATCCCCTTCGTCTACTTAACAGCTATGGTGTCACCAAGTGAAGTCACTGCACTCGATGGCATTGTCGGCGGTCGCCCAGGAATTTCCAAACGCGCCAAGCTCGACGACATGCTCGCAGCAATCGAAGCAAACCTCTCATCTTCACCCTAGGGAATGCATCACAATAACTCGACTGAAACTTGGACATACTCCGATATGAGATTACAGCGCACATATCGTCAAATTCTAGCGTCTTAACCCGATATCGAAATACCATCTTGACCGAAAAAATCGAGGGGCTGCGAAGAGCAAATACTGGATCTCAATTTCATCACAAAAATCAATCACGGTTCACGCCACCGCCACGGCAGCGATCAATCACAGGCGAGCTGGCGACAACAACTTCGCCTCACGGCCAAGCCTACACCCCAAACACAAGTCGCCTACACGACCGGTATTCGGTGGTAAACCGGGTGTACGAATATCGCTACGCCAGGACATACTATCCACATGATGATTGATATTCACCATGGCATCTTCCGCTATAGCCAATTGTTCAAGACTCAAAATAAAGCTTTGATCTGAAGCGATGACTTGATCGGTTTTCGTATTACCGATGAGCTTGACGCTCACACCATGCATGTACATTCCACGTTCTCGAGGCAATAACTTAAAACCTAACGATGCTCGCGGCGCCATTGCGTGCAGCTTTTCGAACAAATTCATTCCCTCCACCATCTTGCGACGCGACTTATCGATTGGTTTTGTTAGTGTAGGCTCGGTGACAGATTGTGGCGTTTGCGTACCGCCTGACTTTTCAACTAATCGTGCGATCGAAACACATGGCAATCCAATTGCCCAGCTGGAGAAAAAAGTGAAATTTTACGCAACATAAATTTATATTTAAACATGTCTAAAATATATTTTTACTGAAATATCGATCATGAATATCATGGAATTGGACGCCATGACCAGGTTCACAGCTAAGTTCACTACGAAGGCAAGATACCAATCAAATCCTTATCGAAATCAACGCAGCGGATGTGCACGGCGAGCACCTTAGACGGAATAATAACGTCGTCAAAAATTTCAAGTGATTTCACCCACAAAAAATATCCCCCTCTTGATGAACTGTCGTGTCTATAATGAAGCTCAAATCGTCACGACTTGGGAACACTATGTATAAAAAGTACGCCCTCTTTAGCTTTCTGATACTCCTAGGTTTCGTATGCCAATTCAGTTGGGCTGCGCAGAGATCAAGCAAAGACGACGCGGTGGCGATGGTGAAAAAAGCTGGCGCATACTATCAAGAACATGGATTAAAAAAAGCACTGTCAGCCTTTAATAATCCCAAAGGGCCTTTCATCAAAAATGAACTTTATTTATTCGTGTACGACAAAGATGGCGTCAACCTTGCGCACGGACAAAATCAAAAAATGATAGGCAAGAATTTGCTAGAAATGCGCGACGCTGACGGCGTATTTCTCATCAAAAAAGTAATCGAAATCGGTGATAGTAAAACTGGCCATGGCTGGCAACGTTATAAGTGGCCCAATCCCATCACGAAACAAGTTGAAGAGAAGCTTTCGTACACTGAGAAATTTGGTGAACTGTACATCAGTTGCGGTATTTATCCTTGAGCAGTGGAAATCTGAGCCCTAAGTCCGTTCGGGAATGATGTCGAGCACATTGTGTGCAATCAATCTGTCACAAACTTATCTCATAATGAGCTAACTTAGCCCGGACACACTTGCTATTCCTCTATCGCAATCTGCGAGTTCGCTGTGCTAGAGTGATAGCTTATCTCCTTCATCAATTAGTATCTGAGCCCTATGAAAACTGTATCAATCAAACGCCGTTTAGGCGCTAGTATTGCGGTAGGCATCGCAACTTACGCAACGTCATCCATGGTGTATGCCACTGCGGCGCCAAAAGAATTACCTCCATCCAAACCCAAGCTCGTGGTCGTTTTGGTTGTCGATGGCTTGCCGCAGGAACAAATTCAACGCTACCGTGACCAATTCGGAGAAGGTGGATTTAAGCGTTTGTTGACACAAGGCGCATGGTATAGCGATGCCCATCAAGCGCATGGCGTGACACTAACAGCGGTTGGCCATTCTGCGGTTCTCACAGGCGCCTATCCCTACCAGCACGGCATCATTTCAAACGGTTGGATTGATCCAGTTACGCTGGCCAATGTCTACTGCACTGAAGATACTAAACACACTTACCTCGGTGAAGACACTAAGCCAAGTGATGGTACTTCGCCTGCAAATTTAAAAGTGAATACGGTTGGCGATGAGTTGCGCTATGCGACGGGTAATCAATCGAAAGTCATCACCGTTTCTGGTAAAGATCGTGGTGCCATTTTGTTGGCAGGTAAGACTGGCACTGCTTACATGATGATGAAGAAAACGGGTAATTTCGCCAGCAGCACATACTACATGCAGAGCTATCCGGCATGGCGTGAGCAATATGTGGCCGGTAAACCGCAAGATAAATACTACGGCCAACGTTGGAATTTGCTGCTCGATGAAAAAGCCTACGCCAACGATGCGAAGGATGAGATCGTCATTCCTGGTGCACAAAAAGCCAATGACCGTCTTCCCATGGTCTACGCCAGTCAATCTGGCAAACCCGATGCAGAATATTACGAAAGCTTATTCACCGGCCCTTATGTCGATGAAATGACTTTAGAATTCGCTAAGGCTGCGGTCGATGGTGAAAAGCTTGGCAACAATGCTGCGGGTGTGCCTGACGTATTAGGAGTGAGCTTATCGAGCCATGACTATGTCAATCATCGCTGGGGTCCAGAAAGCCGCATGTCACACGATCATCTGCAAAGACTCGATCGCATGTTAGCCAAGTTCTTTGCTCACCTCGATAAGAAAGTGGGCATGGACAATACCTTGGTTCTTCTGACTGCAGATCACGGCTTCCCCAACACACCAGAGTTCGCCCGAGACAATCATCTTGACGCTTCGCGCCTCGATGGTAAAGAAATGATGAATAGTCTCAATCAATACTTGCAAGAAAAATTTGGCATAGAAAAATTGGCGAAAAAATTATCTGCACCTACGGTTCTACTCGATTACAAGAAATTCGAGAGCAAAGGTCTTAAGCGTGAAGACTTGGAAAATGCGGTGGCTGAATTCGCATTGAAGTATCCCGGCGTCGCTGATGCATTTACCCGCACTCAACTCGAGAGTGGTAATGTCCCGAACAGCCGCATCGGTAAACTGATGCAACGTGGCTGGAATCGCCAAGTGTCGGGGGATGTGATGTTGGTACTCAAGCCATACTGGTATTTCGGCAGCGATGACCACGGCACATCCCACGGTTCCCCTTACCGTTACGACACAAATGTGCCGCTGATGATCATGGGTAAACAATGGATTAAACCAGGTGCCTATGGCCAGGCGGCGGAAGTCGTCGATATCGCGCCAACTTTAGCGCATATTTTGCGTGTCAGACCACCTGCTGGATCTGAAGGGCGTGTGTTGGTGGAAGCATTGAAATAAACCAAGCTCGTTAAGATTGAAGCGCAAACAAAAAGCCGGAAGTGATTTAATTCACTCCCGGCTTTTTTTACATCTTCAGACAATACCCTTCAACCCAAGCTTAGCTGCGCACCACTCTTGGTTTAAATGGCCACATGATCAAGCGGAATACTAAACGTACGAAGATCAAAGTCAAAATCGCTTCGATAAAAGTCACGATGAAGGCAAAGAAGGCATTCCACTTCTCTGCACGGCGACCATACTTGGCGATCATGCGATCACGGGCGATTTCAATACTATCGTAGAAAGTAGGTACGACCAGCAAGGTCAACAAAGTTGAAGTAATCGTACCACCGATAATCGCAATCGCTAATGGACGATAGAACTCGCCGCCCTCGCCAACACCAATCGCCACCGGCAACATACCAGCAATCAGAGCGAAGGTTGTCATCAGAATTGGGCGCAAACGCATGCGGCCAGCATACATCAAGGCTTCTTCCCTATCATGACCTTCGGCTTCACGAGCACGGGCACAATCGAGCAAAAGAATCGCATTCTTCGCCACCAAGCCCATCAACATAATGATGCCGATAAAACTCATCAAGTTGAGCGTGCCCTTCGTAACCAACAAGGCCAAGACCACACCGATCAAACTCAGAGGCAAGGACAACATCACAGCACCGGGCGCGGTAAAGGAACCGAATTGCATGACCAAGATTAGGTACATCAAGCCGATACCCATGACTAAGGCAATCGTCATTTCCGTGAACAATTCACTTTGATTTTTTGCGGAGCCCGCCAATTCGATGCCATACCCTGCTGGGAAATTAATCGATTTCGCGATCTTCAAGGCATCAGTGGTCACTTCACCTGGGGAACGGCCTTGAACGTTAGCAGAAACAGCAATCATACGTTTGCCATCAGCATGTTCAATACGAGATGGGCCTTTACCCATGGTGATCGTGGCGATCTGTTCCAGCGGCACCATCTTATCGGTACCAGACACCGCAATTGGTAAGGTCTCGATATTGTCGGCGCTAACGCGATCGGATGGATCGAGTCGTACCGATACGTCGCGGGTTTCACCCGTTGGATCAACCCAATCCCCCACTTCAACGCCAGCAAATGCTACGCGCAAAGCTTGTGCAGCATCGCTCGCTGAAATCCCCAAAGAGTTGGCCAAGCCACGGTTTAATTCAATTTGCAATTCGTCTTTAGGATCTTGCTCAGACAAGCCAACATCAACCGCACCCGGTACTTTACGTAACTTCTCCATAAAGTCACTGGTGATCTCCATTAACTTACGTGAGTCCTCACCTGAGAAACGAATTTGTACTGGCTTACCACCGCCATTATTCAAATCATCTTGAACCACGTATTCGGCGCCCGCCAGTGTTCCGACTAATGCACGTAAGCTCACCGCCACTTCCGCTGCTGAACGTTTGCGTTCTGTGCTTTTACCGATGTCGACATACACACGACCGCCAGTGATATTCACGCTGCTGTTCGTGGCGACTGTTTCTGGCAAGGTACGCGCCAACTCAGCCGCCTTCTCCACTTTTAGACGCGAATATTCGAGACTAGAACTCGATGGAGTACGAATATTAATCATCAAGTTACCACTGTCAGAGGCAGGTAAGAAGCTGGTGCCGCCGAACTTAGCATGCAAAGCCAAGGCCGCTACAAAACTCGACAAGGCGATAACAGCCATCCAACGACGATGATGCAAAGCCCAAGCAATCACATTGCCGTAGCTTTCCGCCTTACTGTCAAACCAATGATTAAATTTCTCAAGTTGCTTACTCAAGCCTGTTTTCGGTTGCAAATGATGGCCTACCGGATCACCCCAGAATGCCGACAACATAGGATCGAGCGTGAACGAAATGAACAAACTCACCATCACAGAGCTTGTCACCGTCAATGCAAACGGACGAAACCACTCACCAGAAACGCCAGGCATGAAGGCCACAGGAATAAACACCGCCATAATCGAGAAGGTTGTTGCTGCCACCGCCAAGCCGATCTCCGCTGTACCATTCAAGGCCGCTGTGCGACGATCGGAGCCGTTTTCCATATGGCGCACGATATTTTCACGAACGACGATCGCATCATCAATCAGCACACCAATCGCCAAAGACAGGCCAAGCAAAGTCATAAAGTTGAGCGTAAAGCCGCACAACCACACCGCAATAAAAGCCGCAATGACCGAGGTTGGCAAACTCAACGCCGTGATCAAGGTTGAACGCCAAGAATTCAGAAATACGTAGACCACGAAGATCGTCAATACCGCGCCGAAGATCAAAGACTCAATTACGTTATTCAAATTCTTTTGTGCGTTCTTACCGCCGTCTTGTGTAATTTCTAGCTTAGTACCTTCTGGCAGACTCTTATTAATTTCATTTACTTTATTGCGGACACGGTTCGCAATCGTCACAGTCGACGCATCGCGTGATTTCATCACCATCAAACCGACGTTAGGGTTGCCATTGCGTACGCTAAAACCATTAATCTCCGCAAAGCCATCTTTGATGGTCGCCACTTGTGCCAGGCGAATCACTTCAGTGCCACGACGCTTAACCACAATCTGTTCAAATTCAGCTGGCGATTCTAGGCGTCCTACCAAACGAATGCTTTTCTCGTCCATGGTGCCGCGTACTTTACCGACCGGCGCCGTCGCATTTTGGGTGCGCAAAGCATTGACGACTTCAGACACAGATACATTAAACTCACGCAACTTCTGCGCCTTCAATAGCACACTTAGTTCGCGTTTCAGTGAACCGTTCACCGCCACCGTTGCTACACCATCGATGCCACGAAAACGATCGGATAAATCGTCTTCTGCCAGACGTGAAATTTCGGCATGGGTCTTGGTCTTCGATGACAAAGCCATTTGCATAATAGGTTGATCGTTAGGATCGCGGCGCTCAATAATCGGCTCACGCATCTCTGTCGGCAACTTATAACGGACTGACGCAATCGCATTGCGCACGTCGTCTGAAGCTTCGATCATATTGCGATCAAAGTTAAAACGCAGCTGGAAGTAGGCGCTACCTTCACTCGCCGTCGCATTGAGTTGATTCACACCAGAAATACTTTGCAGTGATTTCTCAATACGATTCACAATTTCGCGTTCCACCGTTTCAGGTGAGGCACCTGGATAAGGCACAGAAACACCGAGCACAGGCTCTTGCACATTCGGAATTTCATTGACGCGCAATTTGGAGAGCGCCAATAAACCCACGCACATCAGTGCGATGATGATGACTATCGTCGCTACTGGTCTTTTAATACTAAAGTCAGATAGAAACATTTTATTTTCCTGTCACAGCAGTAGTGGCTGGTGCGGATGCTGGCACTGAAACCGCTGCGGCTGGCGCAGCCGCACCTGCAGAAGCAACCATCACCACTTTCGAACCGCCTTTAAATGTAGACATAGGCTGACGCAAAACTTTATCGCCGATTTTCAAACCAGAGGCGACGGCATAATCTCCGCGACGCACATCGCGTTCACCAACGATAAGCGGTGTGCGTTTCAACAAACCATCTTGAATCGCCCAAACGAATGTTTTATCGCCATCACGGATCAGCGCTGAGCTCAATACCGTCAAGGCTTGCGTACTGCCTGCTTCAATCCGCCCCTCTGCGTAGAGACCAGAAACACGTGGTTGATTGTTACCTACAAAGTCAACTAACACTTCAACCTGACGGGTGGTAGCGTTGGCGGCTGGATCCACGCGACGTACCTTACCGATGAACTGTTGATCGTAACCATTGATACGGAAACTCACTGACTGCCCCGCTTTCACCACATTCACCGATTCTGCCGACACCAAGCCTTGGAAGCGCAAGCTATTCGGATCAATCACCTTCATGATTTCTTTACCGACTTGCGCTGTGTCACCGTTAGAAACTTTACGTTCACTGACGATGCCATCAAATGGGGCGCGAATTTCGGTACGTTGTAATTGCTGGCGCGCTGCGACAACACGTGCTTTGGCCGCCACCATTTCGCTCTGCGCATTATTTCGACGAATTTCTGCATCTTCTAAAGATTGCATCGAAGTCATACCTGAAGCACGCAATGTTTTCAAACGCTCCAACTGGCGTTCAGCTTGATCCAAGGTTTGTTGTGCCGCACGCGCCGCTTGTTCGCTCGAGGCAAGTTGATCGCGGAAACTAGTATCGTCTAAGCGTGCCAGCAAATCACCTTTACGCACCACTTCACCATTTTCCTTCGACACTTGCATCACGATCGCTGAAACCTCCGCACGCAAATCGGCTTTGCGTTCAGGCTGAATCGAGCCCGTAATCACCGGACCAGAAGCTAAGGCATTATTTTCAACAACAAAATAGTCTTCCTGCGTCACTTGCAGGGTGGCCTGTTCCGATGCACTGGCGCTTGCGGTCTTGGACTCTTTTCCGCCCTTCTGGCATGCCGTCAAACTGAGACTCAATGCGAGAATGAGTAGACTGGGTCGCAACATAATAAAACCTCCATGAGTAGAATCTTGCTTTGAACCCATTACCATACGTAAAGTTCCTGGGTTTGTCACGAGAAGGTGACGAATCTCCAGAGTTAGTCCATGAAGTCACGAAAAAAGGGAGCGAATTGAGTCTATTTTCAAAGGAAAAAAACCTTGCAAACCCTAACTTTAGAGTGTCTTTTTTACATTAAATTTGGACAGAAAATGCCCTGAAAAACTCCCTTGTAAGTTGAATTTACCCCCACTTCGTCTTATACTGCGACGCGCGTGACACAATCACCGATTTTTTGTTCGCTACCCGCTGAACAAAATCCAGTAACAACGAGCATCAAAAAACGAATTTCCCTTTCATCCAACTATTTTTGCGGTATGGGCGCAAGTGACACATAAGTCATCTTGAACTAGATCCGCGCGGAGCCATAAGCATGACCGCCTTTGTATTCAACGAAGTCAATTTCGACAATCACGAACAAGTCGTTTTCGCATCAGAAGCCAAATCTGGCTTGAAAGCCATTATCGCCGTCCACAACACCAACTTAGGCCCTGCAATGGGCGGTTGCCGTATGTGGAATTACGCTACCGAAGCAGAAGCAGTGCGCGACGTTTTGCGCCTCTCCCGTGGCATGACCTACAAAAACGCCGTTGCTGGCCTGCCTATTGGCGGCGGCAAGAGCGTCATCATCGGCAATCCAAAGACAGATAAAACACCTGCTTTGTTTGAAGCGCTCGGTGAAGCATTGGAACGTCTCGGTGGTCGCTACATTACAGCGGAAGACGTGGGCACCAGCCCAGCAGACATGGCAAACGTTGCGAGCAAAACGAAATACGTTGCTGGCTTGGGCGATCGTGGTGATCCATCCCCATTCACAGCCTTGGGATGCTTCGTTGGTGCACAAGCAGCGGTTAAGCACCATTTCAAACGTGACAGCTTCGACGGTTTGACCGTCGCTTTGCAAGGTCTGGGCCACGTTGGTTACGATTACGCTCGTCGTTTGCACGAAGCAGGTGCCAAGTTAGTGGTGGCTGATATCGATCAAAATTCTTTAAAACGCGCGCAAGAAGAATTCGGTGCGACAGTCGTCGACGTCAATGCAATTTACGACGTAGAAGCCGACATCTACGCACCATGCGCACTCGGTGCGACATTGAATCCAGATACGATGAATCGTTTGAAAGTGAAGATCGTCGCGGGCGGTGCTAACAACCAATTGGCGACACCAGAAATCGGTGAAGTATGCCGCCAAAAAGGCATTCTGTACGCACCAGACTTCGTCATCAACGCCGGTGGCATCATCAAAGTTTGCTACGAATACATGAACACGCCAGAAGATGGCATGGACGCCCACGTACGTCGTATCGGCGAAACATTGGCTGAAGTATTTGCCCGTGCTGATGCAGAAGGCGTACCAACTAGCGTGATCGCAGATCGTTTGGCGGAAGAGCGCTTTAAGAAGTAATTATGGGCGTTTCGTGTGCTGACTCATGTGAGCACACATGCCCTAATAAAAATCCCGAATCATCGTGAATGATCCGGGATTTTTTTATGCTTCTCAGCTGCGGAATTTATTTTCCACAACTCATTACAGGGAATTTACGGCGTAAATACAACTTTCACGCTTGAGTTAACCGCACTCTTCTCGATCACGCCAATGGAGTTGGGATTCGCAGCAATCATCTTGAGCGTCTCTGCAGAATCGGCTACATCACGCGGTGCACTACCCTTTCCACTAAACACCAAACGCGACCAAATCGCTTTTGCCTGGGCTTCATTTTTACCTAAGACTTTGTCGAAAAACTCTGAGCGGACTGAGCCTGAAGTTGGCAATAAAGGTGCTGCTTGACCGCCACCGGGCAATTCTTTGGTATTACCCAAATAAATATCTGCCACCTGTTCTTTCGTCATACTAGAAACGGAACTCTTAGAGGAAACGACAATCACATTCTCCGCCTGAGCCAAGGCCGATAAGGCGAGCAACCCTGTTGCCAAAATTATTTTCGTCAATGATTTCATGTTGGACCTCGCTTAGAATACAAAATCAAGATTGAGGGTGAACATCGACACACGCCCGTCAAAATTATTTGGGACGCCTAACATCGATGTCGCATAGCTCTGGAATCCAGATGAAGCACCGACAGCTGGCACTTTCATTTTCATACTCTCTAATTGCGCTTTTAAAGCAAGGTTTTTTGCAAAGTCCCAACGAACACCAACACTCATCACATCACGACTAGGGTCACCAACGCCCAAGAAGGATTGATTCAAGTAATTCAATTGTGCTTTCACTGCCGCTGGCGCAAATGGACCTGGAGCCAAGTTCGACTTATCCGAATCCACCGAGTAGCTTCCCGTTCCAATGTAAGGCGTAAAGTCACCATAACGATAACCTAACAGCGCATTCCAACCGGATACTTTGGAGATGACCACAGTGTTTGTATCGCGTTTTGCCCATTCTGCTTGCGCAATCCATTCGCCATTATCAAAGGTCGCACCGAGCGTCGCAATCTTGGCAGTAATCGCCTTAATTGGTGCAACGCGAGCGATTTCTGATAAACAGTTAGTGCACACCACGGAAGGTAGAGAACTCAAGGTCTTAATATTGCCTTCGAGCGTTGGCGCCACTACGGATGCGTCGTACCACGAATAGCCGCCGCGGACACTCCATGAGTCTTGCGCCCATTTCAAGGACAAGCCTTTAACGCGACTCAAATCAATATCACCACCGGTGACACTCACTTTTGTCTTACCAAAAAAACCTTCCATCTGCATATTGCCACCACCAACGCGTTTCTCCCAACGTGCCGTGACGCCATCTTGATACGTAATTGGATTGACTTGGTAGATCTCCGATTGAGGACGAACAGTCGTCTGCGCATAATTCAGATTACGATAATCCGACATAATAAAAATTGGCGCTACAGTTCTACCGACTTTGAAGTCGATTTCGGAAGTCAAAGGGTAAGACAAATATGCCCATTCCACCGTCGGTTTATTACTGCCATTGATATCCTTTTTAGAGATCATTTGCAGTACCGCTTTGAATTGTCCGTGTGGATTCAAAGTGGCTTGCAGGGACGCTTGAGAATCCCCATCAAAACGCCAATCTTTAAGTGAATAGATTGACTGCCGTTGATCAGTGCGAACACCCGCAACATCGCTATTACCTTTATAAGTACCGATGGTACCAAACCCATCGAACTTGACCCAATCACCGAGATCATCGGCCTGTACGGTAGAGCTAAACGCTAATGCTGAAATCCCAGCGACAACCAGAGGATAAATTTGACGCGCTTTCATATCGCTTTCCTTTATTTTTCAGACTAAACATGAAACACATGGAAGAGGTAAGGTAAAACCAAAACTGCTGATGTACTTTGAATTCATCGTCATTATTGGTCAGTGATTTCAAAGTTATACGATCCCTGAATAAGGAATAATTCATACTAGCAACATTCTGTGCTAGGTCAAACTTCTTTTCATAAAAAAACTATTTTGCTATTTTTTTACAACATTGTTTTATTCTTTCGCCAACGCTGTGCGTCTGAAAACCGCAACAAATATCGATCTCAAGCCTCTCGCTAAACAACATCAAAACCGGTATTCCATAAAAAAAGCCCAGACAAAATGCCTGGGCTTAGATTAAGACGCGAGGACCTAAGGCGTGAATACGACTTTCACACTGGAGTTCACCGCGCTTTTCTCAATCACACCTATGCAACTAGGATTGGCCGCGATGAGTTTCACGGTCTCTGCTGAGTCAGCGACATCACGTGGTGCACTTCCCTTGCCACTGAATACCAAGCGCGACCAAATTGCTTTTGCTTGCGCCTCGTTTTTCCCTAAGACTTTATCGAAAAATTCCGTCCGCGTTGCACCTGAGTTGGGGAGCAAAGGCA
>CALKVB010000629.1 GCA_937996605.1 uncultured Oxalobacteraceae bacterium
ATCTTCAAGCACACTACGGTAAATCAAGGGCAAGGTGAAGATTTGTATTATCATGGGAATCACGATAAACATATTGAAGATGCCCATGTAGACCCCGGTGCGCTCTTTCGGAATGCAGCCAGCCAACATGATGTAAGGATTGCCCATAATGCTTGCCCATGCCAAACCCATACCAAACATGGGGATAAACAAATAGGCACTGTGCTGTATCGATGGGATCACCATCAAACCGACGCCTGCAGCCGTAAGGCAGAAAGCATGCACTAATTTCGGGCCAAATCGCTGAGCAAACGGCACTAAGGCGAATGCGGCGACAAATGCGATGAAATTGTAAAAAGCACCTAGCTGGCCATTCAGTAAACCCGCATCGCGAAAACCTTGCGAGGCTGGGTCTGTGGTATCAAAAATAGTCTTCGCCAAGGACAACATAATGTACTGCCAATAACAAAACAAGGCATACCATTGAAATAGCTTCATGACCGCCAACTGCTTCATGGTTGATGGCATTTCTTTGATCGCTAGCCATATATCTTGCATGGTACTCAAGGCATTATTCGGTTGCGAGCGGATCACAGCAATCTCTTCGCTTGTCAGCGGAAGCTCGGGCGTGGTTTTTAATGACCAAAGCACAGAACCCAAAGAAAACACCGCGCCGATCAAGAATGCAGCGATCACAATATGCGGAATATGATTGGCATTCACCGCATCTTTATTCATACCCAAGATCACCAACAAAGATGGCGTCAAATACGCCAGCGTTTGTCCCAGCCCAGTAAACGCACTCTGCGTCAAAAATCCCAGCGAATGCTGAGAAGAATCAAGCCTATCGCTAACATACGCGCGATACGGTTCCATCGTGACGTTGTTCGCTGCATCTAAAATCCACAGCAAGCTTGCGGCCATCCAGAGCGTGGGGCTAAACGGCATGGCCAGCAAACCCAGGCTACAGAGTATGGCGCCAATCAGAAAATACGGTGTACGTCGCCCCCAGCGGCTCACAGTTTTATCACTCATGGCACCGATAATCGGCTGCACGAACAAGCCCGTAACCGGGCCCGCCAACCACAAGTAAGGCAAACTCGCTTCGTCAGCCCCCAAATAACTATAAATCGGGCTCATGCTGCTTTGTTGTAAGCCAAAGCTGAACTGGATACCGAAGAATCCGAAGTTCATATTGACGATCTGCCAGAAGCTCAGATGCGGTTTATTGATGTGCATAATATCTCCGATGTTCTCTTGGCATAGCTCTCTAAGTAGCCTCAATAAGCGCTCAATTAGCGTTCAATTAGCGCAACACTAGCGCAACACTAGCGCTTAATTAAACGCGCCACGGTGCGTAAAAGTTAAGGTCTGGCGCAACCGCGCCACGTACACCACAAACTGCACGTGCAAATTGATTTGCGCGATCAAGCACCGTTTGTAAATCTTGATTTTGCTGCCATCCCCGAATGAAGCAGGCACTAAAGGCATCACCTGCGCCCACCGTATCCCGCAGCACCCATTCATCGGGCATACTTGGCATCGTACGCCCCAAACTTGTCACAACTTGATGATCGGCATCAAATTAAAAATAGCCTTGTTCGCCCAAAGTAACTAACACCGCTTGCATCATGTATTGCTGCATCAAGGCTTGGCATGCAGCGCTTAGGCTGTCGACATCGATCATCACTTCTGTTGGATATGGATCGTCTAAGGCATGACGCACAACAAAGCGCAGCTCATCTTCATTGAGTTTGACAATGTCGGCATAATTGAGCGAGGCTTGTATGGTTTCAAGACTGGCTTGGCCATCGCGCAAATTTAAATCTAAGAATTTTGTTGCACCCTCACAGCAATCGGCTTCGAGTACGGCGAATAAAGCTTCGCGAGAAGCCGCCGAGCGTTGAATCATCGAGCCGAAGTAAATCAAGTCGGGGGCATCTTCAGGGAAATACTGCTGCACTAATTGCAGCACCTGATGGGTATCAATAAAGTCATAGGCTTGTGTGGCTAGGATTTCAAATCGGTGTTGGCTGGCATCGGCACCATGCTCCATATGCACGGCGACACGTCCGCTCGGGTAATGCTGATCGATTTGCAAACCGAGAGACGATAACCCTGTACGGGAAAATTCATTTTGAATTAAGCTTCCATGGGGATCATCTCCTATGCGGGTCAACATCAAAGGCTGCGCTCCCAATTGCGCCAAACTTCGAGCGACATTAAAAGGTGCACCACCGACCACACTCTCATTGGGGAAGTCATCAATCAATGCTTCGCCAAAAACAATCAGATTAAAATTAGGCGTGCTCACTGCGTTTGATTCGTGGTTCATGTTATCGATCATTCTCAGAAATAAGGTGTAAGTGGCTGCGATACAAAGCAAATCTCATCAAGCGTTCTGCTCCTATTTTTCGCCCTGATACTAGCACCTTCATGAAGATATCCACAATGCTGCGTAAGCGGCTAACACAATTTGCCGATCATCCTCGGTGTTGATCACTCGTTCTTGCTCGACACCGAACACATGCAAGGTATTTTGCGAATCCCAGCTAAGAAGATCGCCCGAACTCGATTGCATTTCATCGACGACTTGCCTCAAGTCCAAAACCGTTTCTGATTCAGAAAAGTTGAAAAGGCAGAGCACAGGTTTACATGTTGGCACCGCATCGCTTCCAACATCACCACGCACAAAAGCAAACACCGACGCATGCGGCAACTGAATCAAGCGTGATGGAACCTGCGCGGAAAACGCGGCGAGCTGACGACGTTTTTCCAGTAAGCGACGCAAACCTGAATAGACCGCATGGGGTAAGGTGTTCTGATCAGCGCGCTCAAGTTCACCCATCGCGGATGAATCAAATAGCGGCCTTTGCAACCAGCGTCCATCATGACTGCGGTCAATGTCGTCAAGATAAGAGCGGTCATTGGTTTGTCCGAGCTCATCCCCCATATACAACAAGGGCATGCCACCAAAGCTCATCGCCAGCGCGTACATGAGTAAGATGCGGCGCACTGCCATTTGATTCGATGCGAATGTCGCCCCGCGCACGCCACACAACGAGGCTGTCATCCCAACCGTGCCGTGCACTGCTTGAGTATCACTCGCTTGAAATCGCAATCCATCGGCAAAGCCTTCACCTTGCTCAGAATAGAAACGCGAAACCGCTTGCAAGCGATGCTGCGCCACTTCTATAGTATCGCTCACCGCAGCCACTTCGGCGCGCAATACATTCCAACCAATATCATCGTGACAGCGCACGTAGGTTAACCAAGTTGCCTCTTTCGGCAAACGCGGGGTACGATCAATCACGCATCGCAGAACATCGGTTTTTTGCTCCGCCAATGCCATCCATGCCGCGGCCATTAAACTGCTGTGATATGCAATTTGGCATTCTTTAATATGTTTTTCTTGATTGCCCAAGTAAGCAGGAAGATCAGCGGTGGGCACAATCGCTTCGGCTTTCAACACCACTGCGGGTGCAGCGATCTGCACAATACTTCGCAAGGCTTGCAAGATCCAATGCGCCTCCACTTGGTTCATGCAATTAGTGCCGAGGCGCTTCCACAAAAACGCTGTCGAGTCGAGGCGGAACACCTCTACACCCCAGTTCGCTAAATTCAGCATGGCTTTTACCATCTGCAAAAAGACCTGCGGATTGGTGTAGTTCAAATCCCATTGAAACGGATAAAAAGTCGTCCATACCCATTTTTTCAAACCGGCCTCGAAGGTAAAATTACCTGGTGCCGCTTGCGGAAATATTTGCCCCAATGTTTGTTCAAACTGATCCGGCACAACACGGTCATCAAAAGTATGAAAGTAAGCTTGGTAATGTGGATCACCCTCTTTTGCGGCGATTGCCCATGGGTGATCATCCGCCACATGATTGAGAACCAGATCTGAACACAAAGAAAGACCGGCGCGCCGCAAACTGCGCGTCAGGTTCTGCAAGTCATCAAGAGTACCGAGCTCAGCTTGAATTTCTTCAAAACTGGCGACCGCGAAACCACCATCGTTCTCGCCTTTTCTTGCTTTTAGAAATGGTAATAGATGTAAATAGCTAACACCTAAATTTTGCAGGTGGGGAATCCTTTGCTCAACGCCTTTCAGGTTACCAGCGAAACGATCGACGTAGGCGCAATACCCTAGCATATGCTCAGAGCAGAACCACACTTTGTGCTGCGAACGAAGCGTATCAAGCTGCACCAACTCTTCACTCCGTGCCGAGGTGGCATCGACGATCACCTGCTGCAATGCATCGAGGAATGTAGCATATCCATCTCGCCTGCCATACAAACGCTGTAAGCACGCAGCAAGCTGCGGCCAGTGCTCTTCCACGCGCAGCTGTAGGGCAGCACGACGTGATGGATCAAACGCATGTAATTGGGATTCGAATTTCATGGAGAGCGATAAGCACACAATAAGTTAATTCAAACGACTCAATCACAGAAAAAAACCTGTGGAACGAAACACATCACAAACCTAGGCGGTCTTCGCTCCACAGGATCACTGGAGTTTTGAGTCTTTTTCCTATCCAACCAATCCTGACTTTCATTGACTGAGCTGTTCAGGAGCACTCGATTAAACCAGTGGCGCAGAGAGGGTTCTACCTCTCGCACCACCTAGCTAAATCGACTGAGTTAAATCTGCTTGGTTGAAAAAAGTATTTAGAAAGAGTACGTCAGGGTCGCCCGAATCGTACGTCCATTAATCGAGCGCGCCGCATGACCGTCACCTTCCACCTCGGTGTAACCGATTTGGTTGAACAAGTTATTGGCATTCAAGGACAGTTTTACTTTGTCATTCACTTGATAATTAACGAACGCATTCACGACGTTAAAGCCAGGTAGCGTCAAAGTATTGCCATCATCGCCCCAAGCCTTGCTCGTGCCGATCAAGCTTGCACCGAGAACGACATCACCCATAGTGTAAGTTGGTGTCAATTGATACACCGTACGTGCTTGACGACGCGGTGTTTTGCCAATAATGGATTTATCATTAGCGCCAACAATTGTGGCATTAGTGATCGTCAAACCACCATTCAAACGGAAGTCGCCGAGACGATAACTGGCTTCCACTTCCACACCTTTTGCATCGTAGGAATTCGCTGTGAATTTTTGCGTAGTCGCTTCGAAGTTCGATTCGTCTGTCTTCGCTTGGAACAAAGTCACAAAGCTGCTCAAATCACCGCTTTTCCATTTCACACCAGCCTCAGTTTGCTTGACGATATTGGTGCTAATTGGTGTTGTGCCATCCAGTGGATTGCCGAACATGATGCGATCTGCATTGAAAGCAATACCGTCACTGGCACGTGCAAATAGCGCCAGATTTTTATCGATGGAATAGTTGGCACCAACCGAGTAAGACGTATGATTGACCGTGTAATCAATCGTCTTCAGATTTGCTTGACTGTAGTTTTGACGAACCGCTTGATTGTAAGTACCACTAGCATCTTGCTCATCACGACGTATACTTGCATCAATATTTAGCGGGCCAGTTTCGAAGCCAAACGCAGCGTAAGGAGAAGTTGTCTTGTATTGCGCATCGATAGCACGGTTACAGCAACCGCCCCACACATCGGTACCTTGTGCCAGCAAGCCAGGTGAACCAGCAATCGTGCCGGCTGAATTTAGCAAGGCAGGTTTATCACCCGTTGCTTGCAATAAGTAATGATTGAAGTTCCAGGTCAAAGCGACGTTTTGTAGAGAGGTGAACAAGCCACCTGTTACAGTGAATTTTCCATCTGCCGTGTTAAACGCGTTCGATACACGCAAATCATTGACGGTACTACCTGCATCATCGATAGATGTATTGAACACAGCGGCGGTAAAGGCAGCGCCTGTGTATGCCTTACCGGCGTTAGGGCCAGTCGCATACGTCATATTTTTCTGCGCATTTCCATTGTCAGCTGGGAAAATAGAGATAAAGCGACCTGTATTCGTCGACTTGCGGAATTTTTCATCGAGCACCCAACCACCGCCAAGATTCAAAGAAGCCTCTGCACCGAATGCATTATTCGTGACGTGCAAACCATCATTGATATTTGTCGCAACGCGGTTATTGTTTTTATCGAGAACGATGTCTTTCACCCAGTACGGAGAATAGAAACTCGCTTTACGTGGATCGATCCCGGCGATTTCAGAGATTGTGCCATTCACCGTTTTCACCGGTACAGGCATATTCATTGGGGTTTTGTCGTCGAGATGTTTGAAGCTCAAACGTACATAACCATTGTCGAGTTCACGTGTAATGTTGGCGCGCAATTGACCGCCGTCTTCGGCTGTGACGCCACCTGGGCGAGAGCTATCGCCGGTGCGATAAAAACCGCCGATGAACATCCGTGTTTTGTCAGAGATGGCTGCGCCGTAGTCGAAGTCGTAACGCGTTTGATTGAAGTCCAAGCCTTTGGTGATACCGATGCTGCCGCCTTTTTCCTTACCGCTGCGTGTAATGAAGTTGATGATGCCGCCGGGCGCATTGGTTGCCAAAGTAGAAGCAGAACCACCGCGCACCACTTCCAAATGGCTCAAGCCGCCATCAGCGCGAATATACATATCTGGCGTCACGAAGGCGACATCACCAAACAGCAAGACTGGCAAACCATCTTCCTGAAACTGTACGTAGCGTGCACCGCCTGCTGAAATTGGCACGCCACGCACTGTCAAGTTCGCGTTTCCCTCCCCCCCGGAAGATTCTGCACGAACACCTGGAACTGAGCGCAAGATCTCTGCCGCATTGGTTGGCGAGGCTTGCATAATTTGGTCGGCCTCGAGCGTACTTACCGCAACGCTGGCCTTCATTTTGGATTTTCCAATAGGTGAGCCAGTGATCACCACCGTATCCAAATTCAATCCGTTTTTATCGACGGCTGCTTGTGCGGCTGTTGCACCTGGTGCGCCGTCTTGCGCGAAAGCAGAGAGAGAAGCGAGTGCTAGTGCAACTGCTGTCGTCATCTTGTTTAATTGAGTTGGTGTTTTCATGTGTGTCTCCTTGAATTTTATGAATAGATGTAAGTGCGTTCAAACTCAGTTCAGTAAAGTTCAATAAGCTTGCCAAGCCAGTGCTCGTGACACCCGATCAAGCCTCAACTACAACGAAGCACATACCAACTACGTGTGTGGATGCACTCTCTAAGCTTATCGAACAACGCTTCAACTATTACCGATGAGTTGCATTATGCGTAGAATTTCAAGTCAATGCAATCGATTGCATAAAATTTCGTTGCGGCAGCGCAGAACAAGTCGCTTAAAAATCACAAAAAGATGATGAAGATAAAGTCAATTGATGGAATATTGGTGACAAAGTACACAAGTGAGTTTCGAGATAATATTCAACAATATCAAATATTTAAATGCCAATTCAAAAAGATGAACAACTTTCAAAAATAAAAATATTGCAACGCAGCAGATACAAGCATTACGCACCGTCTTTTTCATGCAAAATGCTATAAAATTTTATGCAAACGGTTGCATAAATGAATTCAATTAGATCGCAAATGCGAAAAGGAGGCCGCACGAACGCTATAAACCGATCGCCTCAAGTACTGTAATTGCTTGCAAATGGGGAACGAGGATTACTCGCAGATAGTTTTAGCTGGATTGCCGCACAATTAGCTCGGTAGCCAGCAATTGTGGTGCAGTTGTTTCGAATTCTGCCAATCGCAATACAGCTTGAACTAGTGCCTCGCCTGCCGCCGCAATTGGCTGCTGCACTGTGGACAAAGGTGGATGAAAGTAACGTGCCAGAGCAATGTCGTCGTAACCAACAACAGCCACATCTTCAGGCACACGCAAACCCGCCTGCCGAAATAGATTAATCGCAGTCATCGCCAATAGATCACTACAAGCGAACACCGCGTCAAAGGAGCTCACTCTCGATTGCAAGGTTTCCACTGCGAGGCGCGCACCCTCTTCAGTGAAAGCTGCAGGCAATACCAAGCTCTCATCCACCGCAATGCCAGCGGCGGCCAAGGCTTGG
>CALKVB010000630.1 GCA_937996605.1 uncultured Oxalobacteraceae bacterium
CAGGAATACCAGATTTTGCCGTTGCCAGAAACACGGCGCTTTCCACTCCATTTTGCAGTCAGCAAAGCCCACCCTCAGGCCCAACAGATTGTTGAGCAAATCGATAAAGGTATCGCGCAACTACAAAAAAGTGGCAAACTGAAGCAACTGCATGATCGCTTTCAAACCCAGCACTAATTCCAACGCTAATCCCAACTCTCACGCTTGATATATCGAGCACTTGCTTTAATAAGAATTCGTATTTTTTGCGCCAAAAAGGCGGTAATTTTCTAAAAAGAAAGACCGTTTCTTGCCATTGTGGCTTATACTAAAAGAATTAACAGGAAGAAACATTCTCTCAGCGTAGTGATCACCTCTCCTCAATTGCCAGCGCTATGACGGAAGCACAAACGCACTATATAGAACCTTCGCAACTGCGAATTGGTATGTATATCTATCTCGATATCGGATGGATGGATCATCCTTTTCCTGTCAGTAGTTTTGAAATTCGGAGCGAAGAACAGCTATATAAACTACGCTCACTTGGCTTGCAAAAGATTCGATATTCACCTGAAAAAAGTCACGCAGCACAAAAAATTGACCCTACCCCAACACCGGTAGTGGTTGAGATTACCGAAACGCCTGAAGCAAAAGCAGCAAAGCAAAGAAAAGCCTTATTGGCGAGCCAACGCGCGAGTTTGATGGCATGCGAACGCCAATTTGGACAAGCCACCCAAGAATTTAAGCACCTTAGTGAGGTGGTTCACGCCCAACCCAAAGTCGCACAAGAAACCGCAGTTAAACTCGTGCAAGGGATGCTCGATGGCATACTGAAAGAGGAAGAAACGGCCATACGACTGCTGTCTGAAAAAGCAGGGGAGAAGACCGCGCTACACTCTGTCAACGTCACTTTGATTTCCCTACTACTGGGCAAAGCCTTGGAGTTGCCGAAAGAAGATATGTTGGAGTTAGGCATCGGAGCCTTATTGCATGATGTCGGTAAAATGGAGCTACCTGATCGCCTACGTTGGCTCGACGATCTTAGCAATATGGCTGAACGTCAGCTGTATCAGAGCCATGTCGCGCATGGCGTCAACCTTGCACGTAAAATGCAGCTCTCGCCGAGTGCGACCTTACTCATCGCACAGCACCATGAATTCGCCGATGGCAGCGGCTATCCTGGGCAAATTTCAGGCGAAAAAATGACCACGCTAAGCCGTATCATTTCTTTGGTTAACCGTTTCGATAACCTGTGCAACCCCAGCAATGTGGCTGTGGCAGTGACGCCACATGAAGCGCTCTCACAACTCTTTACCAAGAATAAGACGCAATCTGACACACATACCCTGACGGCTTTTATCAAAATGATGGGCATCTATCCGCCCGGCTCGGTTGTACAACTGAGCGACGAGCGATACGCAATGGTAGTTTCAGTTAACTCTGCTCGCCCCATCAAACCACGCGTGATCATTCATGATCCGCATGTACCCGTGGATGAAGCATTAGTCATCAACCTTGAACATGAATCTGAAATCGGCATACGACGCAGTCTAAAACCGATACAACTACCTAAAGCTGTTTTCGACTATCTGTCTCCAAGAAAACGTCTATGTTACTTCTTTGAGCGCGCCAGCGATGTCAGCGGCATGGACAACAACCCACAATTGTCGGCGGTGCGCTAATGACTCAACCTTGGGAAGCCCTAATCGAAGGCATGTTAGAAGCGGTACTTTTGGTTGAGCCAGTTCAACTAACAGTCGTCGCTGCCAATCGTGCTGCCCATAAAATTATGGGGGTTCCTTCGCACTCTTTGCCAGGACGTTCCGTCATCGATTTAGCTGCCGCCCCTGAAGACATGTTCTTTTGGGAAGACGTCGCTGCGGGTTTGTCGAATAACATTTATTCCGAAACTTTATTACGCCGTGCCGACGGACAAGCGATTCATGTCATGCGTCGAGTCTCCTTGGTCAGGCTTGATATCGCGACCTCAATGTATGTTGTGGCGATACGCGACCACACCGATCAGCGCCAAGTTGAAACTGAGCTAGAAAAACTCATCGCCGAATTACGCGCCACATTAGAATCAACTGCAGACGGTATCTTGGTAACCGATCTCGATGGTGGCATTCGTAGTTACAACCATCTGTTTGCCAAACTTTGGGGCTTACCTGAAGACATGCTGACTAGCCGAAATGATATGGCAGTGTATGCATGGATGGATAATTGCATGGTCGACGCCAGTCACTACAATGAAAGACTCGCTGTCATCCGTCGTTCGCCACTAATGGAAGCAAGCGATGTATTGGTGCTTCATTCGGGTAAGGTGCTAGAGCGTGTAACTTTGCCGCAATATGCACGTGGTCGCCCCATCGGACGGGTCTATTCTTTCCGAGATATCTCACAAAAGCTGCTCGATCAGGCACGATTACAACTCGCTTCAAAGGTGTTTGAAGCAAGCACCGATGCCATTTTCATTACAGACGAAGAACAACGCATCATCACCACCAACCCTAGCTTTGAGCGTTTAACACAGTTTTCCGAAGTTGAAATGTTGGGTTTAAGCATCGGCGACTTCTTCCTCGATCATAGTAATGCGGAAATTCTCAAACGCATCTTAGACGAGTTAAACACGGATGGCTTTTGGGAAGGCGAACTATGGAACCGACGTAAAGATGGTCACGCTTACTTGTGTATGATTTCATTGGTATTGGTGCAAAACGATGAAGGCAAAACCATACATACCATAGGTTTTTTCAAAGATAGAACCGAAAATTACCAAGCAAAACAAAGAATAGAAGAGTTAGCGTTTACTGACGCACTTACGGGCCTTCCTAATCGCATGCTATTGGAAGAACGTATTTCGCAATCGATTACTCATGCTAGTCGTGATCACGGACAATTCGCCTTGCTGTTTCTTGACCTTGACAACTTTAAGCAAATCAATGATTCGCTTGGCCATCCATTCGGAGATCGAGTACTGGTCGAAGTCACCGAGCGTTTACAAAAATGCCTACGTCAAGTCGACACCGCGGCACGCTTAGGCGGCGACGAATTCGTTTTATTACTGCATCAAGCCGATGCAAATGGTGCCGAAATTTGTGCTCGACGTGTACTCGCAGACTTAAGCGCACCTTTTAGTCTCGATGGGATTCAATTCACGGTCACTTGTAGTATCGGGATCGCGCTGTATCCTGAAGATGGCACCCAGATGGATGATCTCATCAAGAATGCCGACAGCGCGATGTACTACGTGAAGGAAAGGGGGCGTTCTGATTTCCGCTTCTATCAACGTAAGATGAATATCGGGCTTTTGTCGCGCATGAAAATCGATCATGCAATGCGGCAAGCCTTAGAGCACCAAGAATTTCGTTTACATTACCAGCCGTTATTTGATCTTGAAACTCAAAGCGTATTTGGTGCCGAAGCTCTCATACGTTGGAACGATAAAGATTTAGGAGAGGTCAGCCCTGCTCAATTTATTCCAATTGCAGAACAAACGGGCTTGATCATTGCGATTGGTAGTTGGGTCATGCAAACCGCAATTGCACAAGCGGCGGCTTGGAACAAAAACGGACAACACATGCTGATTTCTATTAATGTCTCAGCACTGCAGTTCCAGCAAACCAATTTTGTCGACAGCCTATCCGCAGCACTTTGTGACGCCCATTTAGATCCGAGCTGTATCGAGCTCGAATTGACCGAATCCATCTTGATTCGCGATGCGCAAGAAACGCTCAAGAAACTTGAGGCAATTGCCAAGCTTGGCGTAAAAATGGCAATTGATGATTTTGGTACAGGCTACTCTAGTCTCAGTTACCTCAAGCGTTTCCCGATCAATAAGCTGAAAATTGACCGCTCATTTGTGATGAACCTTCCTCACGACGAGAGCGATATCGCCATCGTGACCGCTATCGTTAGTTTGGCACATGCGCTCAAACTCAAGGTCATCGCGGAAGGCGTGGAAACACAGGAGCAAAAAAATCTCCTCAATGCACTCCAATGCAATCAAATTCAAGGTTACCTGATTGCGAAAGCACTCGACCCGCACGAGTTCGAATCGAACTTTCTTAATCAAAATGGAAGTCAACAGTCGGCCCTAGCTTAATAGTCTTGCTTCTGAGCACTAGGCGCTTCGTCCCTGCGAATCAACCATTAATCACGCGGTCTTCAATATATCGCTGCAATGCAGCACAAACAGCGTAAATCCCGCTAAACTGCCGAAACCGTTTTTTGTATTTTTATTTATTCTAAGGATCTTTCCCATGAAAAAAAGTTCGATCGCTATTGCTGTCGTTGCCGCACTTGCAGTGGGCTATCCAGCATCTGCCTGGTTCACAGGTCAACGCTTGGAAGCTAAGCTTAACAAGGCAGACAAGAAAGATCCTTTGTTATCCAACTTCAAAGTCGTTAGCCAAACGTATAAGCGCGGCATCTTCACTTCGACTCAAGAACAGACTTATGAGCTCAATTTAGCAGCAGCGTTACCCGGCGTACCGTTACCAGGTATGACGAGTTCCTTCCAAGAAAATGCAGAGGCGCAAGCGGAAACTCCAGCAATGCCAGCGGAACAAATGGAAGAAATCAACAAGCTGAGTAAGCCAATTCAAATTCGCGTGATCAATCACATTACGCATGGCCCCGTACCTGGCATGTTTGGTGTGGCAGCGGGTAAAGTAAGTACAGAACTCGTTCTCGATCCGGCTGCCGTGGCTGAAATCAAAAAACTGTTCGGCGATAAAAAATTCTTAGAAATCACGACCATATTGAATTACGGTGGCGGCGGCACACTAAAATTAAACAGTCCCGCGTTCAGCACCACCGTACCAGGCGCCACTCCCACCAAAGTGGATTGGAAAGGGGTGAAGATGGAAGTCGGCTTTGATGAAGACTACAACAAACTCAGTTTTGATATGACTGCACCTGGCTTAGACGGTGCCGATACAAATGGCGCAGCGAATTTTAAAATGGGCGAAATCAAGCTCAAAGGCGACGCCCAACGCATTATCCCGGGTGGCATGATTTTTGTTGGCAAATCCAAAGCAAGTATTGCCGCAATCGATTTTTCTACGCAAGCAGGTGAAGGCTTTAACGTCAAAGATATCAGCATCGAATCCGATAGTTCGCATAAAAACGATTTGTTAGATATGGCGCTGAAATTTGGTATCGCGGGTATCAAGGTAAAAGATGTTGAGTTGAATAATTTTCACTATGATTACTCGGTCAAAAACATCCATGCCCCAACTTTGAACAAGTTGGCAGTTGAATTCTCTGCGGTATCGAAATCAGGCAATCCAGGCGCTCAAGTGATGGCGTTTGAAAGCTTGTGGAAAAAATATGCGATGGATTTCTTGAAATACGACCCAACCATTTCTTTGGATCGCTTAAGTATCAGCGGCAAAGGCGGTGAATTTAAAACCTCGGCAAAAGTGAAATTACCAGGTGTAACTGAAGCCGATTTCGCCAATATGAACATGCTGATGAATAAAGTGGAAGCGGACATGGATGTCAGTTTGGCTGACCCTTTGATTGAAGAAGTCATCAATCTGACGCAGAAAGATCCGAACGCACGTAGCATGATGTTGAGTGGTGCTAAGGCGTCGATCGGTGCAATGGAAGGTCAGGGGTATATCCTGCGTAAGGACAAAACACTAAGCTCACAAATCGTATGGAAGAACGGCAAATTGACGATCAATGGCAAAGCCTATCCACCTGCAATGGCTGGCGCACCAGCAATGCCTGAAGGCGAACTGCCACCACCCGTACCAGAATAAAAAAGCTTTGAACAATCTGCCGCATTAAACCGAACAGATTGTTTCTAACATGCATAAAAAAAGCGGCCTAAGCCGCTTTTTTTATTGCTTGAGTTTGCTGAATCTTTCTCCAGCAAACCCAAATTCTGTTTCACATCACTTCACACCGTGCATCAATTTTTGCATCAATGGTGCGATCAAGAACAGTACAATGCCCGCCCCTAACAAAGAGTAGAAACCGAAAGTATAGCCACTCAATGCAGATGCCACTGACATCCCAGATTCTCCGCTGACATGGCTAGCAAAGATACCTGACAGATTATTGCCGATACCTGTCGACAAGAACCAACCGCCCATACCCAAACCAACTAAACGTGTTGGCGCCAATTTTGTCACCATCGACAAACCAATTGGAGACAGGCACAACTCACCAATCGATTGAATCACGTAAACCATAAACAAAGTCCAGAATGGGATCTTATTATTCGCGTCGACCAAGCTGGACAAGGCAAACATCAACAAGCCAAATGCCAAACCATTACCGATCAAGCCTAAACCGAATTTACGTGGAATCGATGGATTCATATTGCGACGACCCAACATGACCCACACATAAGCAACCACTGGAGCAAAACCAATAATCGCTAAAGAATTCACACTTTGGAACCATGCTGTTGGGAACACAAAACCGCCCAAATCACGATTGACGATTTGATCTGCCAAGAAAGTGAAAGAACTGCCGGCTTGTTCGAAGAACATCCAGAACAAAATGTTAAAAGCAAAAATGAGCAACATGGCAATTACTTTGTCGCGTGCAACTTTACCGTTACGCACACCTTCAATTAGCAACATCACCATCAAGCCGATAAACAGGATAGACAAGAATACCTGTAACTTCGCTGCCCCCATTGACAACAAGAAATAGGCGACTGGGATCACACAAAGCGCGCCGATCGCAACATAAATTACGCGAGCCATGCCCTCAGTTCCTTCGGCTGGAGCACCGATACCTTTTAAAGTACGGCGACCAATCGCAAACCACACCAAGCTCAACAACATCCCGATACCAGCGGAGATAAAAACGATTTTGTATGCTGGGGTATCGCCGGTATTGAATACTTTTTGTGCTAACAATTGGGTGAAAATCGGTGCCAAAAACCCACCGACATTAATACCCATGTAGAAAATCGTAAAGCCAGAATCACGACGTGTATCGGCAATACTGTACAACTTACCCACCATGGTAGAGATATTCGGTTTAAACAAACCGTTACCAATAATAATTGTCGCCAGACCTGCATTAAAAATATCTTGATTTGGAATCGAAATCATAAACAGGCCTGCTGCCATGAATACCGCCCCGACTAAGATCGAACGTTGATATCCAATCACACGATCAGCCACGTAACCGCCAAACAAAGCTGCCGCATACACCAAAGCCAAGTATGAGCCATAAGTTAAGTTTGCAGCTGCTTGGCCTGTACCATCGCCTTTGTAGAATTGGTCAACGATGTACAACACTAAGGCCCAACGAATACCGTAGAACGCAAAGCGCTCCCAGAATTCCGACATAAATAACATCCATAGTGGGGCTGGGTGCCCCATGATTTGCTTAAATTCTGGAATTGGGGCCTCTTGACCCGGTGTGATTGCAGCACCACTCATGCAATTTCTCCTCTTGTTAATATTTTGATTTTAGTATTACCGGCTTACGTCGTTGAAAATCAAGTTTCCCTGAAACGCAAAAACTTAATCTTCAGGCAGGGAATTTCAATGACGGTGCATTCTAAACCAGAAAAGCGGGAGTTGAGACCAATTTGTGAGTGGAAAGCCTTGTGATCGATTGCGCGTTGCGGAAAAACTGCTATCCGCTAACGATTTTGTATCGGTCACAGTTTATTGTGGTCGCAGCACCCAATTGCTTAGGTTTTCAAGCAAGTGGCCCTTGGCTTTCTTGAAGGGAATTTTCGACGCGAACTCGGTCTCACGTATGACCCCTAGTCGAACACCGTTGGGGGTATCATCAAAACGAACTTGCGTATCAAACTCAACAGCCAGCGGTACGGACACACGAATTTGGTATCGATAAACTTCCCCTGTTTCAGGTTGCACCCAGATCTTGGCCTTAATTTTTTGCACGCTGCCTTCATCAATTTCAAATAATACCGCATCGAAGATCGGAAGAGCACACGTCTGAACTCCAGTCACCTTGTACTATCTCGTAT
>CALKVB010000631.1 GCA_937996605.1 uncultured Oxalobacteraceae bacterium
GTGATCAAGTCACTGAAGGTGCGCCTTTGTTGAATTTTAAGCAGTAAGTATTTTGTAACCCCTCTCCCGCTGGCGGGAGAGGGGACGATGCGGAGGTTGTTCTGTAGGGCGGGTGCAACCCGCGCTGCGCAGTGACTCAATATGTAGGCGGCGCGGGTTGCACCCGCCCTACGAAGTATGTTGTAGCTTCCAAAATTCGAAATTATTCGGTTGAAAAAATGAACATCATCTATTACGCAAGCGGTGCTGATCCTGAAGTGTGGCTGAAGGCTTTTCGGGCTTATCTCCCTGATGCGCAGATTCGTATCTGGGAAGAGGGCGATGATGCGCCAGCCGATTATGCCTTAGTGTGGAAGCCACCTGTCGCGATGTTGCGTGGACGTACAGATTTGAAAGCGATCTTCAACCTAGGCGCTGGTGTTGATGCGATTTTGCAATTAGGTGATGCCTTGCCTGCTGGCGTGCCTTTGATTCGCGTCGACGATGCCGGTATGGGTGTGCAAATGGCTGAGTATGTGAGCCATGCAGTGTTACGACATTTCCGCCGCTTCGATGAATATGAAGCGCTACAAGGTCAACAGCAGTGGCGTCCTTTGCCGCAGCATCGTAAAGAGGATTTCAGTATCGGTGTGTTGGGATTGGGTGCCTTAGGAAACCGTATACTTGATGGCTTGAAAGTCTTTGGTTTTCCTTTGTTAGGCTGGAGTCGGTCGCCGAAGCAGATCGATGGTGTGCAGTGCTTTCATGGGGATGCTGGCTTGGATTTCTTCTTGCAGCAGACCAAAGTATTGGTGCTCATTTTGCCGCTGACGACAGAAACCGAGAACTTGCTCGATGAAAGCAAGCTATCGCAATTGAAGCAGGGCGCTTACGTTATTAATGTCGCCCGCGGTGCGCATATCGTTGATGCCGATTTATTGAAGTTGATTCAAAATGGCCATATCGCAGGGGCGACGCTTGATGTATTCCGCGAAGAACCTTTGCCGCTCGCACATCCATTCTGGGCGGAAAAGCGTATCCACATCACCCCCCATATTTCGGCATTGACGGTGCGTGACGAAAGTGCCAAACAAATTGCAGAAAAAATTGCTGCGCTCGAGCGTGGTGAAACCGTTGCTGGCTTAGTTGACCAGTCGAAAGGATATTGAAATGGTCGTATTAGCGAAACAAGTGAATTTGCCTTTGCGCGTCAAGATTGTCGAAGTGGGTCCACGCGATGGCTTGCAAAATGAAAAAGAGACGATTCCAGCGGAAGTCAAAATTGAACTCGTCGATCGTTTGACGAAGGCCGGCTTCGCGAACATCGAAGCCGCTTCTTTTGTGTCGCCAAAGTGGGTGCCGCAGATGGCGACCTCGACGGAAGTCATGGCCGGCATCACGCGCAAAGCAGGCGTCATTTATTCTGCCTTGACACCGAATATGAAAGGCTTTGAAGCAGCCTTAGCGGCTGGCGCTGATGAAGTCGTGATATTTAGCTCCGCGTCCGAAGCCTTTGCACAGAAAAATATTAATTGTTCGATCGCGGAATCGATAGAGCGTTTTCGCGATGTCGCCGCAGCAGCAAAACAACATGGCGTTCGTTTGCGTGGCAGTATTAGTTGCTCGTTTGGATGCCCGTATCAAGGAGAAGTGACGCCTGAGCAAGTCGCTGATGTGGTCAAACTCATGCGTGATCTTGGTTGTGATGAGATTGATATTGCCGACACGATAGGCGTCGGTACACCTCGCCATGTGCAAGCGGTAATGCACCGGGTTTCACAAGAGTTCCCTGTAGAGCAAATTTCAGGTCATTTTCATGACACTTATGGTCAAGCTTTGGCGAATATCTACGCCGCGATGGAAGTTGGCGTCAGTATTTTCCATTCTTCCGTGGCGGGTTTGGGTGGATGCCCTTACGCCAAAGGCGCGACAGGCAATGTGGCGACCGAAGATGTGCTGTTTATGATGAATGGTTTAGGCATAGAGACGGGCGTTGACCTTGATCAAGTAGTCGATGCTGGGCAATTTATCTCGCAGCATCTCGGCCGCAAGGCAGTGAGCCGAGCGGGTAATGCGATTGCTGCAAAGCGCTCCGCTTAAGCTACGCGCATAGGCGTGAATGGAGATGGGATTGCTGTTGTCTCGATTAAAGCTTGCGCCGAAGTTGCAAGAATTCTGTGCCCCAGAACGGGGTAAAGACAATAACTTTAATCTATTGCGTTTGCTGGCAGCGTTCGCGGTCTTGTTCGGGCACTGCTATGCGTTGCTTGGACAAGCAGAGCCTTTGGGAACAACGTTAGGTATGAGTATCGGCTCGATTGCAGTCGATATTTTCTTCATCAGTAGTGGTTTTTTAGTAGGTGCGAGTTTGATCCAGCGCCAAAATGTAATCGACTACCTCCTGGCGCGATTTCTACGAATTTTCCCCGCGCTGTGGGTGATGCTTCTGTTTGTGGTGTTGGTGCTTGGCGCTGCTCTGAGTAGTCAAACTTGGTCGAACTACTATCACGACCCACGTCTTTTTCAGCACTTCGTTAAATCCGCCAGTTTGATGACGGGGCTAGACTTTTACCTCCCCGGCTTGTTTGACAATAATCCTTTTCCTCATGTCGTCAACGGTTCCTTATGGACCATGGTCTACGAGCTTTGTATGTACGGTGTATTGCTGTTGATGTGGATTGCTTTTCGACTTGGTAAGAAGTACCTGCCAAGCTTTGCAGCAAGCATCTTAGCGCTCGCAGTAGCCTATTGCTTGTATCAGATCTTAGCCTTTCATTATATTTTGGAGGCGAAACAACTTGCGCACTTAAGCCTGATGTTTTTTAGCGGCACGATGTATTATCTCGCGCGTCGTTGGATTCCTTTGCATCTCACATTCTCTGTGCTCGCTATGTTCGGGCTTGTGCTTTGTTTAGTCTTTCAAAAGAGTGTTTTTGAATACGCCTATATTTTGGTGTTGCCTTATCTTGTGTTTTCCTTCGCCTATCTCCCTGCAGGTTTAGTCAGGCACTTTAATCGTGGTGGTGATTATTCTTATGGTGTTTATATTTACGCCTTTCCGCTACAGCAAGCTGTGATTGCGATGACCCCTGGAATTGACGTCACGCGCTTGTTGTTAATCTCTGGAACGGCGACGCTATTCTGCGCAGCCTTATCTTGGCATCTCATCGAAAAGCCAGTGATGGCGCAACGTTGGAAATTGCTCAGCTTTCTGAAAGTGACCGCTCTTCGGTAGTCATTCTGTTCTTTTACCGTTTGATTAGGCTTGTGTACATTGGGTTTCTCGTTACAATAGCGCTCACTTTTCGCCCTTTTTTAAATATGATTCAGGGGCTTTTTTAACAAGGACAAGATCATGGCAATGGACGTAATTGATTATCAAATTTTTGGCGACGACATGCAGTATGTTGAGGTCGAGTTAGACCCGAATGAATCTGTGGTCGGCGAGGCAGGTTCAATGTTCTATATGGAAGATCAAATTCGTATGGAAACCATTTTTGGTGATGGCTCTGCGTCCAATAGCGGCTTGCTTGGCTCTTTGTTAGGTGCAGGTAAGCGCCTCATTACAGGTGAGTCGATGTTCACTACGGTGTATTCGAATCAGGGTTCAGGTAAGCGTAAAGTGGCATTCGGTGCCCCTTATCCAGGCAAGATTATTCCAGTCAAGTTAGATCAAATTGGCGGTACTCTGTTGTGCCAGAAAGATGCCTTCTTGTGTGCCGCCAAAGGCGTGTCTTTGGGCATCGCCTTCCAAAAACGCTTAGGTGCGGGCTTCTTTGGTGGTGAAGGTTTCATCTTGCAAAAGCTCGAGGGTGACGGTTTGGCCTTTGTTCATGCGGGCGGTGCCTTGAAAGAACGTGTTTTGCAGCCAGGTGAAACCTTACGTGTTGATACAGGCTGCGTAGTCGCTTTCACAGCCGATGTTGATTTCGATATTCAATTCGTCGGCGGCGTGAAAACTGCCTTATTCGGTGGCGAAGGTATTTTCTTCACGACCTTGCGTGGTCCCGGTAAAGTATGGTTGCAGTCCTTGCCATTGGGTCGTATGGCTAACCGTATTGTCGGCGCGTCTAAAATTGGTGGTGGACAAGGTGCAGAACAAGGTTCAGTGTTGGGTGGTTTAGGGACACTGTTTGAACGAGACTAAGTAGACGGTATTCAATCGCGGAGGTCGTACACCATATACAAAAGGCGAGCTCTGGCTCGCCTTTTGTTCTGCGTAGTATGAATACTCAATAGCTATACGAAAACCTCAAATTAATACGGTTACTTTGATTATTTTGGTTGGCGCTGCTACGCGTGATATTGAGTATCGTGACAATGCCATTGCGCCAATTCATATCTGCGCCTACGGCGATCAATGTGATACGGCGATCGACTTCGTTTGCTGGAATCAGATACACCGCGTCTGGTAAGTCGATATAGTTAACTTTCAAGCTGTTGCGTTTTGCTGCATCTTTCTGCACTTCCATACGAACACGCGGGATTAGCTTACCCCAAGGTGTCTCTATCGTCATTTCGGTATTGAAGCCAACGGTGCTACGCTGACTGCGCATTGATTGCTGATGATAGTGGAGGAGATAGGGCGTAGCGCCAGTTTCGTTGTATGGGTCGAGTGAGAGATTGGATAAATCCATTTTTACGAAGGGCGAGAACTTGATCATTGAAATATCAAGATCGCCGCTCACAGCGCTAGATGAAAATACTTGATTGCCCTGC
>CALKVB010000632.1 GCA_937996605.1 uncultured Oxalobacteraceae bacterium
CACGGGTGCGAGGACAACACCTAACAAATATCGACTATCAGCTAAGAAGGGCACCGTCTTTGGTAACTCTTTGCTTGGGTTGATTGGTTTATTGTTGAGGTAGTCTTTGGCTGTATGATGAAGAACATCGTTCACATCGCAATAAGTCTGCGGTAACTGGTCGATCGAGTAAAGCGTTGGCAACAAGCTGACTTGAACCCCTTTGCACAGCAAAGATTCACGCCAACTTGTCGTCAGCGATTTCAAAATTGTCGCTGGAATATTGCCAGAAAAAATTTCGAATCTGCTCCAAGCTAAAATTGGGGCGGCTACAAGAATAATTTCGTATTCAGAATCACCATCTTTGATTTGATCTGCAGTCGCCTTTGATTCTATCGATTCAATCAAAATTTCATAGGCGTCAGGTAGATTGGTGAACACGTGCTCAGCTGCCGCGTCCAATACGGTTTGATGTTTGAGTTCAAGATTCTTAGCGACGAGTGTATCTAGTAGGTTTTGCCAATCTTGATCTTCGAGCCGACTACCGGCCTGTGAAATTGCTTGTGCCAGATTGGCGATACGCAAAGCATCGCCGGCAAGTTTTTGAATTTTCTTTTTGGGTGCGCGTCGCATAGTCATAATTTTTAATGAATGAGTTTCTGTTTCAAAAAGTGCGCACATTTGGGCTGAGGTAATGCAGCCCACGGTATCCATTATCGTTTGGCGTACTGAGTTTTGCCAAACAAAATATCGCGTGTTTTATCATCCGTCAGCGCTTTGCGTGAACTTGCCAGTACACTCAAACCGCGTTGCACGGCAGGGCGTGCACTGATCTCATCGAACCAACGTTTGACGTTCGGGAAGTCATTCCAATCGATGCCTTGATTGGCTGTGGAACGGGTCCACGGAAAACAAGCGATATCGGCAATAGTGTAATTATCGCCTGCTAAATATGCTGATTGGCTCAAACGCTTTTCTAGAACACCATAAAGCCGATTAGCCTCATTGGTGTAACGATCATAGGCATATTCAATTTTTTCGGGTGCGTAAATGCGGAAGTGATGGGCTTGTCCTAGCATTGGCCCTAAGCCGCCCATTTGAAACATCAACCACTGTAAGCATTCATATTTTTCGCGATCAGTGTCACCAAGAAAACGTGCGGCTTTGCCAGCGAGATAAACCAAGATCGCACCTGATTCAAACAATGCAATCGGTTTACCGTCGGGGCCATCTGCGTCAACGATAGCGGGGATTTTATTATTTGGAGAGATGGCAAGAAATTCTGGTTTGAATTGATCGCCTGCACCAATATCAACAGGAATGGCGCGGTAGGGCATCCCGCATTCTTCCAACATGATATGAATCTTATGTCCATTCGGCGTGGGCCATGTATATACGTCGATCATTTTTCGCTCCATGTGTTGAGTTCAACAAAGTGAAAACATTATAACGCTTGAAGTGCATAGGGGCGTTTCAATGTATTGCTTTGGGTGATGCAAAGTAAGCACTAAAAAAATTTAAAAAAATATCTAGACAAGTCGATCTAGATCAATTAATCTAGATATCGTGATCTACTTTATTTATTCCTTGCAAGGTAAATATGAAGAATTCTTCCTCTGATGTGGTGACAGAAAAAGCGATCAAGAAACGCACTAAGCCGACCAGCGCAGAAATGGAAATGATGCGTATTCTCTGGGAAATCGGCCCGTCGACCGCTAAACAAGTGCATGAATTTGCGCAGAAGACTCGTCCTGAATTGGCATATGCGTCGGTACTACGTTTATTACAGGTGATGCATAGTAAAGGGCAATTGAGTCGAGATGAAAGTCAACGGGCGCATGTTTATGCGGTGATCGCTGAGCAAGATAGTGTGCAAACGAGTTTGGTGAAAGATTTGATCCAGAAGGCATTTTCAGGTTCCGCTAAAGCCTTGGTGTTAGCGGCGCTGAAAAGCCACGTCAGTAAAGAAGAACGTGCTGAGATTCAAAAATTTCTGCACGGAGATCAAGAATGAATTCTCAGCTTCCAAAAATCATCGATGCTATTGGTTGGGCCTTAGTGCATTTTGTTTGGCAAGGCTTAGTACTCGCGCTCGTCACAGCATTCGTCCTATTTGCTCTAAAGCGCACAAGAGCGCAGACGCGTTATGCAGTCAATTGCATGGCCTTGCTAGTGGCTGCCTATCTTCCTATCGTCGAACTTCTGAGCCATTTGAATCAAGTTGAAGTGGTCAGCACGGGAACGATGACAGCGGTATTTTTCGATGTAGGTGCAACGCATGGCTCGACCTGGGTATCGATACAAGCATGGATTCAAGCGCAGTTGAATTGGTTTGTGCTTGGATGGCTGTTGGTCGTTGTAATGTTAACGCTGAGATTGATAATTGGTTTGCTCTGGTTGCGGAATTATCGCCAGGAACCATATTCGACTCCGCATCCTGAATGGCAAAGACGATTGGATATTCTTGCCACCAAGTTCTCACCTAGCATGAAAGTATTGCTGCGAGTGGTTGACGATATTCAGAGCCCATTGACGATCGGTTTTATTCGACCTGTAGTACTGGTGCCCGTTTCATTGTTGACTGGCATGGCACCAGCCCAATTAGAAGCGCTGCTGGCGCATGAGTTAGCACATATTCGTCGTTACGATTTCTTGATCAACCTTGTGCAAAACTTGATCGAAATGTTTTTGTTCTTCCATCCAGCAGTTTGGTGGATTTCAAAAAATATCCGCATTGAACGCGAGAACATTGCGGATGATTTAGCAGTACAAGTGTTAGGCGAACCGCGGCGTCTGGCACTTGCTTTACAGGAGTTGGAGCAATTCCAATTCGTCCAATCTCAACTTGCCCTAGCGGCACATGGAGGAAATCTCATGTTAAGAATTAAACGTCTGGTGCGACCAGAAGTGCAAAGTATCAATTGGAAAACCGCGGTGACTGCAGTAGGTATTGCTACTGCTTGTGTCGGTTTCGCGGCAAATGCGGCGATGCCTAACTACATCTTTGAGAGATCAAAATTGACCAGTGAAATAGCACCAACCGTCGCCTTGAGTGAGTCAGCTACTAAAATTGAATCGAATGAATCGGGATTTGATGCAGAGAAGTCAGGTCTGACAGCTGGTGATGATGGCAATAAGCTCATGAAGAAAAATGAGAAAGATTTAGTGTTACCTGGGCATATTAATTTTGCAAAAGATGGATGTCGCCCCGAATATCCACGTGCGGCGTTACGTAAAGAGTTGCAAGGTGTATCGGCATTGAAGGTACGCATATCTGCAACGGGAGCCATTGAAGATGTCGTTATCGAGAAATCGAGTGGGCATGATTTACTCGATGACGCGGTGAAAAATCAACTTTTATCCGGTAAGTGTACGAGTAAACCTGGAACTGTGAATGGGAAGCCGCAACAAACAACAGCTAGAGTAGATTACGTCTGGAAGTTGGATTGACGGTTCTACTAGCTTGATGAGGTGTGGTCGTAGAGCTGTGCTTGCGTGCGTTTAGATTCGCAAGGCAGTTTTGAGACCGCACCCTTTACGATGCTTAACTACCTGTATTAAAAAGAGGTATCAGTCTTCAGAGGATACACTCGTCAGAATTCGTGTTTGAAATATAAAGGGTATTCATGTTGCGACAAATACTGACAACAAATATTTTTGCAGTAATAGTCTGTTTGACTTGCAATGCAAATGCCGCCGATCTTCCGAATTTCCCTTTTTTGCATGTGACCGGTACCGCCACCCGTGCATTACCAGCGAATATGGCTGAGCTTGATTTTGAGCTAACGGAGTTAACATCAAATCCTCAATTGAGTTTTGAACAGCTCGTTAAAGACTCGGAGGAGATTTCTTCGCAACTCGTGGCTTTGGGTGTAGCTGCTGAAGATATTCAAGCCGCACAAATCAGGCGTTATATTAGCCCGGTCGAGTATCTTGATACGCCAGAGAATCAACAGAAATTTCGATTGATCCGAAACTTTCATGTGGTGGTACGCCAGCTTGATCAATGGAATTCCATCATTTCTCGTTTGACCGAGAAGACGTATCTTGGTAATTTCAACGTTGCTTTTGGTCGCAATGATTTGAATTTGATTCAGACCGAATTGATACAACTTGCCGCTCTCGACGCCAAACAACAGGCACAGGACATGGCCGCCGCTTTTTCAGTAAAATTAGGTGCACCCAATGCGATCTCGCGATCTGCTTTGAGTAGTTTGTCGAGTGAACTGGGTGTGACTGGGCAGGTAAAGTTGCAGGCAGCGAGAATTGAGAATAAGCCGATTACCCGCGATTTTTCGGTGCCAGCAGAATTGAAATACCAGCAGCTCGTGAACGTGATTTATCGACTTAAATAAGCTTAAAAATAAGCTTGAAAATTACATTCGTCCCTGAGATCATCGGGCAGAAGCCATAGGCTTTTTTTGAAATAAGACTTATGGTTGTTGGATTTTTTTGCTTCGATGCCGATTACAAATTGTCTCATTTAACTTGAGTGAGCTTGGTGCGAGCGACTTTCTGTTTATGGTGAAAGTGCTCGCCCGAATCTACGGTTTGCTCGTATGGGTTTCGAACTCTGTCAGAGCTTTTTATGCTCGACTTTCTATTGCAAAATATTGAGTATGCCATCGAGGCCGACGAAATTGAACGCCAGCTTGGCTTGTTGTCTTACCACGGGTTTAGCTCTGAACGCGACAGAGAGTCCTGCGATCGACATCATCTTG
>CALKVB010000633.1 GCA_937996605.1 uncultured Oxalobacteraceae bacterium
GTCTTGGCTACTCGGAAAAGGCTTACCCTTCGCAAACAGATCAACGACCTAAGATCATCTATATTTGGTGCCACCAATTTACGCAGTGCGAAACGGCCTACGTGAAAGCCAGAGGCAAGAACGCAAATATCATTTATGACGACGCCGCAATCGCTACCCAAGCCTCATTATTTCTGGCAAGCGATGCCTCATCTCAACCCTACTTACAACAGATTCGATTTCAAAAAATAGCATCTGGAACTGAGAAGAAAAATGAGGCCTGCTGGAAACCCGTGGTTGAAAAATCACTTAGACTGAGTAGTCGTGGTGTTGAAGATATGGGCGCAAGTCTAGACTATTTGCCACGCCAAAAATGGATGGATTACCGCAATTCGTCAAAAATAGAAGTGATAAACATCGCGCCAGCTCACTTACTCGCAGGTTTGATTCCCAATCCATTGTGTGAGTACCAGCTCAAATAAGTCCTGGCTAACATCGATGCGAAAGCTTGCACTTGCCGCGATTCAGTATTTCCCCTACCATCTATTTTCCGCAACACATATTTCATCATACACAATCCTTAAAAACGCATACAACAGGAAGTCTATGTCACTCAAGAAACTGCCTCTCCTAAGCGCCACCGCGGCAATTGGCGTATTAGCCACCAGCCTCGTTCAAGCCCAAACAGTTACAGCACCAGTAGCACCAATTGCCGCTAAAGTGCAATGGTCTGAAGTGCGTCACGGCGAAACCGTGACCGATGATTATCGCTGGCTACAAAAGAAAGAAGACCCGAAAGTCATCGACTATCTGAATGCAGAAAATGCCTACACCGTTGCCATGACGGATGGTGTGCAAGCGTTGGCGGATAAGCTGTTCGCGGAAACTAAAGGCCGCATGAAGGAAACGGATTTGTCCGTGCCAGTGCGCCGCGGTAAGTACTACTACTATTCACGTACCGAAGCGGGCAAACAATACAGTATCAATTGCCGTCGCTTGGCTGACGCCAATATGAATTACGATGAAAAGGCCGCAGAAGAAATTTTGCTCGATCAGAATGAATTAGCAAAGCCGCACAAGTTCTTCATGGTAGCTGGTAGCTTGGTCAGTCCTGATGATCGTTATTTAGCTTATTTGACGGATACGACGGGCTACCGTCAATTCAAGTTGCAAATCAAAGATTTGAAGACTGGCCAATTGCTCAGCGACAGTGCGGAACGTGTCACCAGTTTCGCTTGGGCTGCTGATAACAAAACCATGTTCTTCGTCCAGGAAGACCCAGTAACTAAACGATCTGATCGCCTGTTCCGCTTGGAAATCGGCGCTGTACCCACAGAAATTTATCAAGAAAAAGTCGAACAGTTTGGTATTGGCGTTGGCACCACACACGATAGAAAATATATTCAACTCCAAGCCTACGCAACCGACACTTCTGAAACTTGGTTGTTACCAGCCGATCAACCACAGGCCAAATTCAAATCAGTGTTAGGCCGTGAAAAAGGTCACCGTTACAGCGTTGATCACCGCGACGGGATGCTGTTTATTCGTACCAACAAAAACGCCAAGAACTTTAAGGTGGTGACGGCACCCGTTGCTAGGCCTGAAGCGAAAAATTGGAAAGAATTGGTGAAACATGACGATAAAGTGTTGCTTGGTAATGTAGAAGTTTTCCGTGACTATGTCGCCATTACCGAAAAAACCAATGCACTTAATCGTACTCGTATCTATAACTTCAAAACTAAGCAGTGGAAGAACGTAACGTTCAACGACGAGGTGTACTTGGCCAATAGCGCAGGCACACCAGAATTTACATCACAGAAGTTGCGCATGTCTTACCAATCGCCAACCACACCTTCCATGGTGATAGACGTGGATATGGCAACAGGTAACCGCACAGTCTTAAAGCAACAAGAAGTGGTGGGTGGCTACGATGCCAGCAAGTACGAAGCAAAACGTTTATGGGCAACTGCAAAAGATGGCGTCAAAGTACCTTTGTGGGCCGTCTACAAAAAAGGCGTTAAGTTTGATGGCAGCGCGCCTACCCTGCTGTATTCCTATGGCAGCTACGGTATTCCAACGGAAGCCACCTTCTCCATCAGCCGTTTGAGCTTACTCGACCGCGGTATTATTTATGTTCAAGCTCATATTCGTGGCGGTAACGACCTCGGCGAGAAATGGCATGAAGACGGTATGCTGATGAAGAAGAAAAACACCTTCACCGACTTCATCGCAGCGGCGGAATTTTTGATTCAAGAAAAATGGACTAGCAAAGATAAGCTCATCATTCAAGGTGGTAGCGCAGGTGGTTTGTTGATGGGTGCTGTGGTCAATATGCGTCCTGATTTGTTTAAGGCCGTGCATGCGGCTGTACCGTTCGTCGACGTCATGAACACCATGATGGATGCGAGCTTGCCATTAACCACAGGTGAGTATCTTGAATGGGGCAATCCTAACGAGAAAGCGGCATATGACTATATGCGCAGCTACTCACCGTACGACAATATCGAAAAGAAAGCCTACCCAGCAATGTTGGTGACCACAGGCTTAAACGATAGCCAAGTCATGTATTGGGAACCTGCGAAGTATGTTGCCAAATTACGTGCACACAAAACGGATAGCAATCCCCTGCTATTGAAAACCAATATGGCAGCGGGCCACGGCGGCGCATCAGGTCGCTATGACGCCATCAAAGAGAGCTCATTTAACTTCGCTTGGATGTTGTCGCAATGGGGCATCAAGGATTAAATGAGGAATAAATAAGGAATAAAGCCTCATAACACGGTAAGACGAAAACGCCTCGATTTCACATTCGAGGCGTTTTTTCTTTGATGCCCAATTTCGGTGGTCGTGTTGCTGCTATTCGATCTCTGAGTAAAACGTAACGCGATTTCCAAACGGATCGTTAATCGTCATCTGACGGCTCCCCCAAGGCATGTCTTGGCATGAAGGTCGTGCATTGCGGTATTGCTTAGCATTGAGCTGAGCACAAAACGAATCGACATCATCGACTTCAATTCTCAGTTGCGCGCCAGGTGCGCCATCGCCAAAGTGTTCAGACAAATGCAAGGTGCAGGCATCTCGCACCAAACCCAGATACAAAGGCGTGTTAGGTTCAAAGCGATGTTCAAACACGACCTCAAAGCCTAAGAAGTCGATATAGAACTCCCGCGCCAGCTTTTCATCAAAACTACGGAAAATAGGGGTAGCGTGTTTAAACATCGTTTGACCTC
>CALKVB010000634.1 GCA_937996605.1 uncultured Oxalobacteraceae bacterium
TTGTCATTCCCTTATGGGCTAGAAACTAGTCGCATAACAGCCTAAAGATACCAACTCTCTACCTACGCAAGGTCAACGTCACAGCTTGTTGAGCTTAGCAGAATGGAATAACCTCCAAAATAAGCCTTGTGATGTGGTAGAGCTAATATATAGAAAGAGGCCGCAATCAGCGACCTCTGCAATAGAAGCAAAGCCCGACTACCACACAGATTTGGTGACAGTTGGCTTTGCTTGCTTATGACTCTCGAACCATTTTGCTAATTCGTTTTTAAAGCAATGTGGGCAAATGTGATATTGAGTTTGTGTGGAGGACCCACCATGCGCAAAGGACTCTTCTTCGTCTAATTGTATAGTTGTGGTGCTTTTTTCATGCTCGGCGCTCGACCAATTCTGATCCCATTTGGACTCTGCACCACAGACATCGCAGGTCAGTTTGTCAAAAACCTCTTCCGTATGTTCCAGAATTAACACCGTTTTCATGTGTTTCATTGTGCTCTCCGTCTGTGAGTTCCAATAGGACATCGTGGCAAAATACGCGCCCCGTGAATTTTGCCTTACGGAAATTGTACAGTGCTAACCTAGAAAAAACACGCAAAACAATTTATTTTTCTGCCCTGATGTTGCGTCGAAATCAAGCTGCAAACCGAATGCATTTCTATTTCCTACACAGATGGAAAATTGGAAACACTATTTCCTACCACCGCGCCCTTGGGTTACTTTGGCCGTCGCCTTTTTAGGTTTGGCCGAATTGTAAGAAAGGGTCGAACCACTCGATTTTGTCGCAATTGGTGTTTTTGCTGCAATTCGGTTCGCAGAGTGCTTACCAAATGTGTTGAGCTTTGGCGCAACCCCGCGTTTGACTGGCACCGCGCCGGTGCTGACGAGATTGGCCACGACAGGTGCGCGTGACGGAATTAAGTGACGTTCACTACTGCCAATTAAATCTCCACGGCCCATACGTAACAATCCTTCTTTCACAACTTCATAATTCTCAGGTGCGTGATAACGCAATAGGGCTTTATGAAACTTACGGATTTTTCCTGAACGTGCTGTTTCAACCACTTCAGAATCGGCTGTAATCTTCTTTAGCGGATTCTTGCGTGTGTGGTACATGGTCGTCGCCAACGCCATTGGCGTAGGCATAAAGGTTTGTACTTGATCGAGTTTGAAATTATTCTTCTTTAGCCACAGTGCCAAATTCACCATGTCATCATCGGTTGTGCCAGGGTGTGCAGCGATAAAGTAAGGGATAAGGTATTGCTCTTTGCCAGCTTCTTTTGAGTATTTTTCGAACATCGCTTTGAATGCATCGTAGGTGCCGATACCTGGCTTCATCATCTTCGACAAAGTATTTGCTTCAGTATGTTCGGGTGCGATCTTGAGTAAACCACCAACGTGATGCGTTACTAATTCTTTGACGTATTCTGGAGAGCGCACTGCTATATCGTATCGCAAACCTGAGCTGATCAAGATTTTTTTAACGCCCGGAATCGCGCGCGCCTTGCGGTATAAGGAAATCAGTTTTGAATGATCTGTGTTGAGGTTGCTGCAAATACTTGGATAGACACAAGAAAGGCGACGGCAAGATTCTTCGATTTTTTTGTCTTTGCAGGCGAGGCGATACATGTTTGCAGTGGGGCCACCAAGATCCGAAATTGTTCCTGTAAAGCCTTTCGTTTTGTCGCGAATCTCTTCAATTTCACGCAAGATGGAAGGTTCTGAGCGGCTTTGTATGATGCGACCTTCATGTTCAGTAATTGAACAGAAAGTACAGCCGCCAAAACATCCACGCATAATGTTGACTGAAAAACGTATCATCTCCCAAGCAGGAATGCGCGCTTTGCCATAACTTGGGTGAGGAGCCCGTGCATACGATCGATCGTAAACGCCATCCATTTCATCCATCGCTAGTGGCAGCGGAGGTGGGTTTATCCAAACATCGCGATCACCGTGTGCTTGCGATAGTGCTTTAGCGTTACCTGGATTCGCCTCCAGATGAAAAACACGAGAGGCATGGGCATACATCACAGGATCGTCTTTGACCGCATCGAAAGAAGGGAGGCGAATCACCGTTTTGCTGTGCTTGCTACGTAACATAGCTTGTCGTTCTTCGCGACTCATAATGCGGATGGCTTGCGCTTTCACTACATCATCAGCGGCAGATTCGTCCTTCGTTTCGTTACCCGTACTGCATTTTGCACCGGCGGTAGCACCCACCTCAGATACCATTTCATAAGGATTAGTATGCGGTTCGACCTTGCCGGGCGTATCGAGTTTAATCGATTGAATCTCACTCCAATCTTCGTCTGGCAACCAATTTGATGGCGTCATAAAAGCTGTTCCGCGAAGATCTCGAATCGATTTAATCGGTTCACCCGCAGCAAGTCGATGCGTTAAATCTACGATCGCGCGTTCAGCATTGCCAAAGACAAGTAAATCAGCTTTTGAATCGGGTAATACGGAACGTTTTACTTTGTCTGACCAGTAATCGTAATGGGCAATACGACGCAGACTCGCTTCGATACTGCCAATTACAACATTCACCTCTGGAAAGGCTTCACGTGCTCGTTGCGCGTAGACGACTACTGCACGGTCAGGGCGTTTGTTGGGGTCACCATCGGGGGTGTAAGCATCTTCCGAACGTATCTTTCGATCAGCGGTATAACGATTGACCATCGAATCCATGTTGCCAGCGGTAATGCCGAAGTACAAGTTCGGGCGCCCTAGCGCACGGAAATCATCAGCGGAATGCCAA
>CALKVB010000635.1 GCA_937996605.1 uncultured Oxalobacteraceae bacterium
CCGATGTGCGCATTAGCGATGTGGACTTAAGCGCAGTTGAGGCGCGCTACCATGCGTGGATACAGGCGGGATATCACGGCGAAATGGCCTATATGGCCTCGCATGGCAGCAAACGCTATCGTCCTGATGAACTTGTGCCCGGCACGGTGAGGGTGATTTCGGTTCGCATGGATTACTTACCCAAGGCGACCGAGCCGCATTGGCGTGATACAGAAAAATCGCATGCTGCCGATACCGCTGTGATATCAATGTATGCCCGTGGTCGTGACTACCACAAAGTGTTGCGCCAACGCTTACAGCAACTGGCCGACCAAATCGCCGCAGTCGTCGGTTCTTATTCATATCGCGTATTTACCGATTCCGCACCCGTGATGGAAGTCGCCCTCGCCGAGAAAGCTGGCTTAGGTTGGCGCGGCAAGCACAGCTTGTTATTGACGCGAGAAGCAGGGTCTTTGTTCTTCCTAGGTGAAATCTTGGTCGACATTCCCTTGCCAGTCGACCCGCCAACCACCGAGCATTGTGGCCAATGCACAAAGTGTATGGATGTCTGCCCGACACAGGCAATCGTGGCGCCGTATCAAGTCGATGCACGTCGTTGCATCTCTTATTTGACGATAGAGCTACATGGCAGTATTCCAATTGAATTTCGAGAAGCCATTGGTAATCGCGTGTATGGTTGTGATGATTGCCAGCTGTATTGCCCGTGGAATAAATTCGCACAAGCTTCTGAAGTTGAAGATTTTGATGTGCGCTACGGTTTAGATCGTAGCCGTATGGTGCATTTGTTTAGCTGGGATGAGGCCACTTTCCTGCGCAAGATGGAAGGCAGTGCGATACGTCGCATCGGTCACGAACGCTGGCTGCGTAATTTAGCGGTGGGCATGGGCAATGCCTTGGCGCAGGTCAAGGAAGATGAAGCGCTCAAGCAAGAGCTGCTGGCCGCACTCCAAACCCGCCTCGACCATCCTTCTGAGATAGTGCGCGAACATGTGCAGTGGGCGCTGTCACGAGCCTAGGCTCGCGAATCTAAACTTGCGAGCCTAAACTCGTGCATCTAAACCTTCGAGCCTAAACCCTAGTGTTTAAGTCTTCAGAAGTCCTGCAAGTTCAACCGCCGATTTGATCTGCATCTTGTCGAAAATGTGGGCTCGATGTACTTCAACTGTGCGCATGCTGATGCCGAGGTCGTCGGCAATTTGTTTATTCATGCGACCTTGCAAAATCAAATCCAAAACCTCACGTTCTCGTTGCGACAAACTTTGTAAACGGGTTTGCACGTCAAAGGCAGCGCCTGCTTTGACGGACGCTTGCATCGCTTCTTGTACGCGATCGATCAAACTGTTGTCATTGAAGGGTTTCTCTACAAAATCAAAAGCGCCGCGCTTTAGGGCATCGACCGCCATCGGCACATCGCCATGGCCCGTCAAAAAAATGACAGGCAGACGTTGCGTTAATTGCTGCGCACTGAGTACGTCAAATAAGGCGATGCCATTCATTTCTGGCATACGCACATCTAACAGCAAACAATCACCACCGCTGCTAAACGGCAGGCCTGCATGTATTAGGTCGAGAAACTCACGCGCACTAGCGAAGGCTTTTGCTTGAATTTGCCGCGATTGTGCGAGCCATAATAGCGCATCACGCAATACTTCTTCGTCATCGACGATGTATAGCATCTTAGGTCTCCGTAGATTTGCTGGCGGCTAAACTAAATTCGAAAATCGTACCGCCTTGAGGATTGGCTCTATGACTCAAATTACCCCCATGAAATTCAATCGCGGTACGGCAAATGTTTAAGCCCATTCCCATGCCTGAAGATTTAGTGGAGAAGAAGGGTGAAAAGAGGCTTTCGGCTATTTCTTGGCTGACGCCATGACCACGATCAACGATTTGGATTTGCACACGAGGCCCATTCTCAAAGCCAGTTACATCATCATGGATGTGACGAGCGATGATGTGTAATTGGCGGTGTTCGAATGGCGTGTCATGCATGGCTTCAATTGCATTGCGCGTGAGATTCAACACCACTTGCTCAAGTAAGACTTTGTCTGCCAAAACGGCGGGCAAGTTCGACTCAATATCGAGTTGCACGTGGATATGTGCACTGTGGGCCTGTAACTCGACCAAGGGCATCACGCTGTGTAAGAGTTCTTCGAGTTGTAGTGGTACTCGAGCTGTCTCTCGCTTACGGACGAATTCGTGCACACTCTTAATCACTTGTCCCGCCCGTTGTGCTTGTGCGCGGGCTTTTTCTAATGCAGCATGTAGTAGGCTAGCGTCACTTCCTTTTTGTTCTAGTAGATTGAGTGCTCCAGTGGTGTAACTCGAGATTGCAGCTAAAGGTTGGTTTAACTCATGCGCTAACATTGAGGCCATTTCGCCCATGGTTGCTAAGCGTGCATTGGCGTGGAGTTTTTCTTCGTGCTGGCGGCTGAGTTCCTCTGCGCGTTTGAGTTCAGAAACATCCAGAATCGAACTCATCCAACCTGTTTGTTTGCCGTTTTCATCGACCAAAGGCGATTCGTGGATCAATACCGGAAAGCGCTCGCCATTAGCACGTTGATAGATGGTTTCGTACGCCTCGGGCTGCACTCTGCCGGTGAGAATTTGGGCGAAGCGTTGTTCGTATTCTTCTTTGACTTCTGGTGCCCAGTAGGGCATAGGCGGCAAACGGCCAACCAAGTCTTCGGCGGCGACGCCTATCATTTTGCAAAATGAAGGGTTCACGTAGGTTAAACGTCCTTCCATGTCGCGGGCACGCAAACCTGTGACCAAGGAATTTTCCATCGCCGCGCGGAAAGCCGCTTCTTTGCGTAGTGCTCCTTCAGCGCGCAGACGTCGGTTGATGTCGCGCCATAAAGCAATCAAACTCCAGACCAAACCTAAAGAAAGTAGAACTACCGATACAACCAGCAAATTCGATAATAATTTGGGCTCAGTCTTGATGCTATTGGTGTGCAGCGTGAAACTCAATTGCGGCAAATCGAGTGCGCGATTGTGAGTATAGATGTTCTTGCCCGGGCCACCTGCACTGCGCTTGGCAATCACTTTTTCATCACTATCAAGTAGGCGGATTTCATTTTCTTGTGCGAACCACCAAGGCACGGTTTCATCAAGTAAAGTTTGTAAGCGGAAGGTAGCAAACAGGTTGCCACTGACTTCGTTGTTGATAATGACGGGGAAGCGGCAGATCATGGCGTCATTTGCTAAGCCGCTCTTTAAACACTGCGCTTTGCTTGATTGCAGCTGCAAGTCTGGCAGTTGTAAATAGGTTTGTCGCAATGCTTCACGTTGGCTATGGTCTTGCGGTGTACTGAGGTTGCCGCCGACGAATTGCTGATGTTTATCGAACAGAGCTAACTGTTGAATTTCATGATTACTGTTGGCGAATAAGCGCAGACGCTCATTGAGAATGTTGGCGTCGGCAGTTTTACTGATGAACTCTTGACCGATAAGGTTGAGGTTTTCTTGGTTACGGGTGAACTGAAATTGCAGGGCTTGTTCTACCCATAGCGTATCGGCAATCAATTGCTCTTGTCGCTCGTTGGCTTCCATTCGTTGGGCTTGCCACGGCAACCAAATTAAGATCGCCAAAAACAGTAAGACTAAAACGATAGGCAGCAGCCAAGGAAAGCTCCCCTTCATAGAAATAAAGCGGCGGCTGGCGGCGGATGGCTGGCTGGGTATAGGCATGCATAAAGTGTAGCCGAAAAGGGCACAAAACCAGAGACTGTTGTGATTTGTATAAAATATGCGACATTGTGGTTTTCCACAATTGCTGCTTGCTCATTATTTCAGCATGATCAAACGGCATAACAAAATCGGGTAAACCCTAGCCATAAATCCACATCAGGAGACAATCATGACATCACGTTTTTCTAAGCGTCAAACTCTGCTCACCCTCGCTTCCGCCCTTACTGCAACGGCGTTGAGCCTGAGTTTCAGCACTACTGCATTCGCGCAAAACCCCATCATTATCAAGTTTAGTCATGTGGTGGCGGCCGATACCCCTAAAGGCAAAGCGGCTGAGCGCTTTAAAGAATTAGCAGAAAAAGCCACAAAAGGCCGCGTGAAAGTCGAGTTGTATCCAAATAGTACTTTGTACAAAGATAAGGAAGAACTCGAAGCCTTGCAGTTGGGGGCAGTGCAAATGCTGGCTCCATCGTTGGCGAAGTTTGGCCCTCTGGGCGTGAAAGAATTTGAAGTATTCGATCTGCCCTATATTTTTCCCAATCGGGATGTCTTGCACCGTGTGACTGAAGGCCCAGTTGGTGCCGGTTTGATGGCGAAACTCGAAGGCAAAGGTATTACTGGTTTAGCGTTTTGGGACAATGGCTTTAAGGTCATGTCATCGAATGTACCAATGAAAGTGCCAGCAGACTTGCGTGCCAAAAAGTTGCGTATTCAGTCATCCAAAGTATTAGATGCCCAAATGCGCGCACTCGGCGCTAACCCACAAGTGATGGCGTTCTCCGAAGTCTATCAAGCACTGCAAACAGGCGTGGTCGATGGCACAGAAAATCCACCATCGAACTTGTACACACAAAAAATGCAT
>CALKVB010000636.1 GCA_937996605.1 uncultured Oxalobacteraceae bacterium
CACTGTATTTGGATACCTTGACAGTCCCAACGGAAACCTCTGCGCTACGTCTGAGAAAGTTAAATAAGCCAATACGCAAAAGGCGTGCAAAGCGTTCGTTGATAATTTCCAGCGTTGGCATACGCCCACGAACAATACGTTCTTGGGTAGCCAAGTTATAGGGGCGGACACCCGAGGTATCTTCAAGATTATCGGTATCGTCTTGATCGCCAGTCACGCCCTTTAAAAGGGCATCGACTTCTTCCTGTGATAGAAAATTATCAGACACGTTTTTATTGCACTACAAAAGAAGTGAAAAATACACCGCTCACTTTTTGCGGTTCTCCCTTAGGAACAAAAGGTAAATTGACTTGCTCGATAATTTCTCCAATCAATTTATCTTTACCTTCTTGCGTCAGTATTTCGTTAGCGTCTTTACTTGATAGCAGCATCAACACCCGACTACGTACTTGTGGATTGTTCGCTTTAATTAATGCAACCTGTGCATCATCAGACACTTGTAGCGTCATTTGAACTTGCAGGTATTTGTCACCACCTTCCGATTGTAAGTTCACAACGAAGGGCTCTAATGGTAAGAAAATAGGAGCTTTTGCAACTTCTTCTTTATGTTCTTTTTCTTTGCCAGTGGCTTTTTTCTTTGATAAGAAGAAGAACGCTCCACCTCCTATACCTCCCAACAAAACTACCGCCGCGACTATGATGACGATGAGTTTTTTCTTAGACTTTCCTGCTGGCGCTGCGCCATCTTCTGCTGGTTTTGCAGGTGCTTTTGACATTTTTTCCTCTCGTTACTTCAAATGCATCTTTGCTTGATGATCATTATCCCAGTCTTTGTGAATATTTCATTCGAGAAAAAGAATGGGATTTTGGGCTTAGCTCATAAATTCGATTCGCTGTCAGGCGCGGTGTATAAAAGTTTCACCAAAGAATTATATTTGCCAAGTCAATTATAGTATTGTTTTGCATTTGATAAACTACGATAGTGCTTTACCCTGAAAAAACGCAGACTTTCGTGAGATAGACTTCGCGAAATGGCAACAATCTTAGGCGAAGGTATCGACCGCACCGAGTTGCTGCCTTGGTTTTTGTATTGGCGCTGCAGTTGCTATCGGTTCACCACCGACGTTACCGGTGATAGACCTTGAAGTTACTGGATTTCGTGCTTGCTCATTGTTGAAACTCTGACTATTGGACGATGCTTGCGAGCTTACGGAGAAATTGGATAGCGAGATCCCAGCACTGTCCATCATTTCTTTCAGTTTTGGTGCGGCTGACTCTATTGCTTCACGCACTTCTAAATGTGAGGAGATGAAACTTGCATCAACTTGGTTATCACTGATACTTAATACCACTTGAATAGGTCCAAGATCTGGTGGATTCAGGCTAAGTTCTGCGCTTTGCTCACCGCCAGCGACCATCCATACGACTTTTTGACTTAGGGCTTGATCCCAAGCTTTTGTGCCGACACGCGGGCTGATATGCTCGGAGACAGCGACCGCTTTATTTTGCTCAGTTTGTACATTGACAGTCGTCGGCGCTGGCGCAGTATTATTCCTTTCGGCTACGCTGAGCGCTTGAGTGAATTGAGATCCGCTAGCGCTCATTTCTTTTCGTGAGTTGCTGGTGTCGAGATTCTTTTGTGTGGGTTGAATAGTAGCGTTCGACACTTCGGCTTGGATAGCAAGCTTGTCTTTAGTTGCACGAGAAACTTGAATATCTTTATGCCCTTGATCTTTTTCTTCAACGGATGAATCTGATTCTTGATTTGTTCTCAGCGCTTGAGAGTTGACATTCGCTAGCATCTCTTGCTGAGCGCCTTCAGTAGTAGAGGGGGGCAGTGGCAGTTCTTGAATCGTTTGATCTTCAGTTTGTTTATTCACGGCGGGAGCAAGCTCTTGGGTGCGGCCAGCCATCTTGTCAATTTTCGTCTCGGCGCCGAAGAGAGCTTTCGCCTGTTGAATGTTGTCGCTCAAGCTGTCATTCAATGGTAGATCAATTGTAGAAGCTGATTCGGCTGTCGCTTTGGGCGACACCATTGGAGCAACAGCGGTGCTCGGTTTGCGAACTTCAGTGAGTTGCGCTTGGTGTGGATTCGAGATTTCGGTTGTTAGCGCCGACGCAGCAGTGCTCTCAACTATTTTTGTTTCCGTTTGGGGCATCGCCTGAATTTTTTCTACTCTATGATCACCCAGGCTTTCATCGGCAGAGCGCATCGTTTGGTCTGTCGAGACATCATTTTTGTTAAGTAGTTTCTTAATGTCGGCTGCACCGTCCTGTAACGATAGAGTCGTTTGCTCACGGCCAGTATTGGTATCAACTTTCATAGCCGAAGTAGGTACAGTCGCATCTCCAGCGTCCGTTGAAAGCTGCGCCTTAGTCGCTAGCGAGTCAGCGTCAAGTTGATTGCTGCTAGTTAATGCTTGAGTCGAGTTTGACAAGTTTAGAGGCGTCTCTATTTCTTGGTTTGTGTCTGAGCTTGTTGCCGGCGTTAACTGATTTTGTGAACGATCGATTTGAATAAATTGCTGTACAAAAGCCAATAATTCAGTCTGATTTTGCGTCGCTAGTTGAGTATCTTCAGCCGCTATGTGCTCTTCAGATTCCTGAGTTTGCACTTCATCGGTGCGAGTTTCTGGATTGACGGTAGTGGCAGGTTCAGCTGGCGCATCTTTAGATTCTGCAACTTTAGGCGGATTAGTTTGATTTGCCTGATTTGTCTTGACTCCGTCTTGACGTGGAGCACCATTCGATCTCGCTGTGTTCGTCATTGACTGTTGCGAGACCTCTTTTTTGAAGACGGAATTGAAGGTGCTGGAAGGCTTTTGCTCATTAGACGCAACATTTGCTTTCACGCTGGGATTCGATACCAGTACTTGAGAAATGATTTGTGAGGTATGCATTTTTCTATCCAGTACACTTAATTTCACGATTTATAGAAGAGTTTTCGATTCGCCGCTTCATCTGTCTGCTTTTGATCTCGTCGATTGTCTCGAACTTGTTCTTGTTTTATATTTTTTTTATTGAGCACTTCATAAGAAAGACGCTTCTTTTCGAACTCTTGCCATTGTTGCGTTGCGGTCTTTACTCGATACTCAGCATCGACGATGAGTTTTTTCTGACCTTCAATTGCCTCGTCGAGTTTTCCAATGAAGCCTTGAAAGTTCGCGTATTGTGCGACCGTCAAACCTTGCTTTGCATTTTGCTGTAAACGTAACTCATAATCACTACGATATTGGATCAGCATCGTTAGTTGCTCGTTTGCTTGATCTCTTGCCTTAATCATTCGCCCTAGGTTTTTCGCAGCGGTATCGAGCTCATTTTCCGTGAGCTCGATCAGAGTTTGTAACTGTGATTTGACCATGTGCGCCTTCTTATTACTAAATCGTAAGGGATTAATCAGATTTCTAAGCTTCGAATAGAGCGGAAAGTCCCTCTAAACTCTCTGAAATGCTCGCCTTTTCCGTTATTTCTTGTTGTAAAAAGGTTTGGATTCTTGCGTATTTCCGAATCGCTTCATCTAATAATGGGTCAGAACCGGCTGAATATGCACCAACATTGATTAAGTCACGGCTGCGTTCATAGCGAGAGTAAAGTTGCTTGAGCTTGCGCGCAGCGGCCTGGTGTTGCGGTGTTGTGATGCCATGCATGGCACGACTGATTGATTGTTCAATATCAATTGCGGGATAATGACCACTTTCGGCCAAAGTGCGATTGAGAACAATGTGTCCATCCAAAATCGCCCGTGCCGAATCTGCAATGGGGTCTTGTTGATCATCACCTTCGGTGAGTACCGTATAAAAAGCAGTGATTGATCCACCCCCAAGTTTTCCATTACCTGCACGCTCAACTAAAATCGGCAATTTTGCAAATACCGAGGGCGGGTAGCCTTTGGTCGCAGGAGGCTCTCCAATGGCAAGCGCAATTTCGCGTTGTGCCATTGCATATCGAGTTAATGAATCCATGATCAGGAGGACGTTTTTACCCTGATCACGAAAATATTCGGCGATGGTGGTCGCATAAGCTGCACCTTGTAAGCGCATTAACGGTGGAGCGTCGGCAGGCGCTGCGACGACTACCGATCTCGCTAGACCTTCCTCGCCTAAAATTTCTTCAATAAACTCTTTGACCTCACGTCCCCGTTCGCCTATCAGTCCGACTACGATCACATCGGCGGTGGTGTAGCGTGCCATCATGCCTAGTAGTACGCTCTTACCCACGCCAGAGCCAGCAAAAAGACCGAGACGTTGACCCCGGCCCACTGTCAACATGCTGTTAATTGCCCGCACGCCGACATCAAGTTGTTCTTTGATTGGGGCGCGAGAAAGTGGGTTGTAGATGCGTGCGCCAAGTGGGGCTGTAGCGCGGCAATGAATTGGACCAATACTATCGAGAGCTCTGCCATTGGCATCGAGCACACGTCCAAGCAACTCTTCACCTACAGGAAGATGTTTGGTTCGATCACTAAAGCGTCGTTGAGGTTGAGACGGATCATGAGACTGTGGCGTATTTACTGGAAAAACAGGTGCTCCGGGTATCACCCCCTCGAGATCGCT
>CALKVB010000637.1 GCA_937996605.1 uncultured Oxalobacteraceae bacterium
GCGACCGATGGGTAGTAGTTATGGTAATGATGGGCAATAGGCTTGATAGAACGCAACATAAAGCTCAAATGCTTCGACCTGTTTTAGGCAGCCAATTTTTGACGCTTGAGTGTACTTTTCGATACTCGAAGCATCATGCTTTGATTCAACCAAAATTGTCTTTGATGACTTTCCTAGAATTTTCATCGGCAGGAATGCATCGTTGCAGACCTTCTCCACATCCACTAATCGAATTCTTTTTTGGTGCTCCCCGATAACATTTGTAACGGAAATGGGGGCATGAATTTCGATTAACCTAACAATTAAATCTCTTTCTTTATTATTTTCTATGGTTAGCTCAACACGAACATCTGTCTTGTCAACCTTCCCTCCAGAAAATGACCACGGATGTACCTCTGAATTTGTGGCCGACAAGCAAACCTTTGAGAAAAGGCCAAACCTTCTGAGCGAATCAACAAGAGGAATTAACCCGCCCAGAACTAGATACGCTGGTTCGTATGGGAACCCACCTTCTGTTGATTTTTTGAACCAAAGAATGGCAATGACCCAGAGGACAAGGGAGACGATGAACTCAAAATATTTCAACGTGTGCTCCGAGAAAATAACGTTTGAATTAAGCCGCGCCGCGAATCTGCGTCGGCTTGAATGAATTGTTAGACCGAGGCGTACAGTGCGGCAGTGTGTGTACAAAGCCCATCAAGGCTTTCCACCCATGACTTTCCATGCTTGATAGACCTCACGCAGTTGTGCCTGCTGATTCTGAGTAAGGGTAAAATCACGAAAATACTGGCTGCCGTCGAATCGCACTACTACGCGCTTGGCAGTCATCCAATGATTCAGCATCTCATAATCTTTAACCGGCATATCGATCCACTCCCACACGGACCCGGAGGAATGATCGCGCTCGAAGTCCAGTTTGCCGAGTTCGTAGACCTTGTCATCGGCCTTCACGGTCACGGAGCGAACAAAGAGCCAGTCATCGCCGTAATACTGAAGCTTGAGGCGGAGTGGATAGCTTGCAGCACTGTCCTTTCTTGAGCCAAAGTAGACGGAAACGAAATTACCCAAGATCGGGGCATTGCTATGGCTGACCCACGAAATATCCCTTATTTCATCGGTACTCTTCTTCATGTTGCCAATTGCACGCTCAAACGCCAGGCGCTCCTCTTGCGCCTTTTTTTCTTCTTCTCGCTTGCGTTGTTGATCCACTGCGGCGATACGAGAGTCAACTTGGTTAAGCAGTAACGAGGCTTCGATACTTTCGGATGAGGACGGATGCCGTTTCAAGAGGTCTAAAAGGAGTTTTTTTGCTTCGGTGTCATTCTTTGCCTCGTATGCCGACTTGGCTTGCGCGAGTAGCCGGTTGGCGCCGAACTTGACGTCCTCCAACTCGGCTCGAAGGGCCGTAACCTGTGCTTCGAGTTCTGCGGCTCGCTTGCTCGCTTGTTCGTATTCCTTCTGCGATGGGCTGCAGCCGGAAAGGAGTGTAAGGGTAACGGCTAGCAGGAGAAATTTGTTCATCGGAGATGTCCTGATGTTGTCTGGTCGGCAGCGTACCGCGAGGCATCCTTCCGCGGTCTAACATGCAGCTTGCAGGCGGAGCGCCCCTCTCGAAGTGTTTGTTAGCGTTGTTTGTTTGTCGGAGCTTGTGGAGGTGTCTGCACATATACGACTTGCTTATCTCGACCAACAAGCAGGCCAATTACCAAAAAGACAGCTCCTAGGAAAAAACCGACAAATCCCATGAAGCCAGAGACAAGACCTCCACCAATAGCGGCGCCAGCAGCTTGGGCACCTGCATATTCCGAATTTGGATCAACATGCTCTGCCATGAAGCTGCCTGTGTAAATTAGACCTGCCAATGGAAGCAGGAACGACAGTACGGCTGAACTTATGAGTAGTTTTCGCCAAGCTTTGGGAGCGGTTGTAGACCTTACGGCAATCACAATGCCCGAAACCCAAAACACTAAAAAACTGATTGCACCCCAAGAGCCACCTTTTTCAGGTGATGTAGCGAAGATCACGGTTACGAGAATTGCTCCGATGATGGCGAGAATTAGCCCCCCAATGATACCTGCAAGAACTTTCATAAATTGCCTCCTGTGAAAAACGCTAAATTTATTTAGGGCGACTGCCCTGCTGCGTAACCTCATTACTGCTTCATAACATCAAGCATCAACTCGCAACGTAATGCGCTTGCTGCCAAAATGCTAAATGCACAGAACAACAATCTTAACAAGCCATGAAAACCAGCACTGCACTTTTACCACCGCTGCGTTCGGTCAAGGGGCAGAACCTGCCGCGTGAGCGCATACACTACTTACATTACCGCTCACGAACCGAACAGGCGTGTATCTACTGGGTGACGCAAGTCAATCCTGCGGACTCACTCCCCCTCGGACAGACAAGTTCCGACCCAAAGCGGAAGTTTTCTGCTTGGAAAAGCGGACGTTCAACGCCTTAGTTAGCCGTCCGCGCTGAACGACCTGTTAGGCCGCCATGCACCAAGCCTAGGTGCTTTATTCACTAGCTCTTTTCAGGGCATTTGCTTCCCACTTTGCTACCTCTTCTACAAATACACATATCATTTCAGCAATACATAGATTCCGATAGGACGAACTCAAAGTTGCTTACATGCTTTGCGTGAACGTCAGCAAGCTTGCCAGCGACCTCTATTGGTTTTCGATGTCCCAGGAAGTGGGGTAGCGTTCGGAATGAGCTGTACTTGTTCTTGAAAAATGCAGCTAAAGCACATGCCAATTGGTCGAGGCACCTACGGAACGCAAGCACGTACGCTTGATATTCAAAGTCAAGTACCGATGTACCTCCCAAACCAAGCGTTCCATTTTCGGGAAGCCCTTTTATGTTGAGGCCTTGAAGCACATCCATTAACGTACGTTCTGTTTGCGCTACACGCTCTTGGTGGTAAAGCACGCAGCTAAAGGAGTCTTGAACATTTCCAAGAATTCCGTTTGCCAAGGCATGATACCAATGCTCCTTCTTCGGGTCAGCACGAAGCTTAGAAATGAAGTCTGGCTGAGGGTCAGTTATGAATTTATGGAAAGCTAAAAAGGGAGTCTTGTTTTCTTCAGAAAGTTCGTATCCAGCAATTTCGCGTACTTTAGCAGGACAGGTTTGCATCTCCGAACTATAAAACATGCTCAGAGAATTGATTAAGAAGTTTTGCATTTGCTCGTCCATCTTGCTGCCAAACAGCTATTAAATAGACCCGCTACTGGGTCCATCAAAAATTCCAATAACACGAACGCTGGAAGAGCGCTTTGGATGTCCGCTATCGGGAAAAATCCGCAATGGCAACTCCTGGCCGATAGTACCCTCTCAGCATCATTGCCGGTAGCGGCCCGTCGCTATGAATTCAAAAATCAGGCTCCGATCAACAGCAAGGAGCCAATCACGGAAACGCGAGAACATCCGCATCGGGAAGCATGGAACAAGGGGAAGTTGGTTGGGCAGAAGGCACCGCTCAAACCCAAAGACATCTGGGCAATCCGCATTCATCTACAAAATGCGCACGCGGTGCGCGACCTCGCCATGTTCAACCTGGCAATCGACAGCAAGCTCCGAGGCTGCGACCTCGTTGGCCTGCGGGTGCGCGACGTGACGCACGGAAGATCGTCTCTGCGGCCACATGGGCGACTCCCGTGTGGCCGCTTTCTGGCATCATGTCGAATGCGTACTGTCGGCCAGAAGTTGCCAGTCGATAGTCGATCCAGATAGCGGCCATTCGGGCGACGCGGTATGTTATCTGCCTGCGCGCTGCAAGGATCGAATCATCCCACTATGCCGACGGCTGCTACCTTTTCTGTCTGGTCCAAAGATGGCGGTAACGGCTGCAGTAGCTTCGGTCGCACAGAAGAAGGCTGCAAGGGCGGCATCCACTCAAGCGAGAAAAACAAAGAGCACGATGTAGCCGCGATCACCTTATCCTTTTGCCGTTCCACGAAATTAGCTAACCAATGCTTTCAGCGAACCATCAAGAAGTTGCGCTTCTTGCCGTCCGCTGAAGACTGACGTTAGATCTTATCGGATTGAATTGGAGGAACATGATGTCCACTTGGCAAGATAAAATAGTTCTAAATTCTGGCGAGACCCTGCGAGTTGACAACTCTCGCTGTGAGGGCTTCATGCAAGAAACCGACGTTTACGAGTGCTCAGTGCTTGACGCAAGTGGCCAGGTTGTCGGCAAAGTCAGAGCAACTGATCACACAGCCGTTCGTGGTTTTAGGCGGACATTAACAGTTAGGCAGACGTCTGTATCTGGACATATAGTTGTTGATAAAATTTGGTCCGCATAGCCCAAGGCGAAGCCCAAAAAAATTATTCAAGCCGGCGCCGCTTCGCGGCACGGCGTAACTCAAGCGTTAGACCTCATGTGGATCTCCTGCCGAATCAAGAGCTACTCGCATACGCTCGGCAATGAGGCGTTCCGACTTCTCCAAAGCGACGCAACCAATATGTGCATTCATAAGGTTAGCGAGCGGGAGTTCACTCTGTCTGTTCGGCCCCGGCATCCGGAAAGTCCGGAATTTGAGCAACTCGCAGAAGCCCACCAAGTCATCCTCTGCTTTTTGATTGCACTGAACGTCGGATCACTTGGCACATTCATTTGGGCTGAAGAGCCTTGGGTGCATCCTGTCTTCGCCATCACGGAGGACATGGAAGGCAAAAGAGGTTACCGTGCTGCATTAATCGCACAGAGTTCCATGCAGTGTGGTGAGCTCACGGAGATAAAGGAAGCAGATATCTACAGCGCTATACTCGTCTTTGGCATCGTGGCGCGTGAGCGAACGTCCGTGCTTACGGGGGAGTATGCGCGTGGCCTACTACTCTTGCGAATGGATTTCGCTGAAATCAATTTTCGGCGCGAAGCTTTTATGTGCTTCTATCGTGCCTTCGAACACTTTATAGCCTCTCGGATACTCAAAGTGTCGAAGCTGGGTAACGAGCTGAAGGATCTACAAAGGGGACTACGCAAGATCACTCAAAGCCAAGAAATCATCGATGAATTTCGCTTGATCTACACCATTCGATCGAGCCAAGCTGCACATTCACAGATAAAGCAGAGAGAGATCACGCTGGAGGAGGTTCTGAAAGCGAAGGTCTTTCTCGACATAGTCATGCATACAGAATTCAAGCGCGAAGCAAATGCCGAGATGCTCGCGAGGAGGACGCGTGAGTAAGCTGACAGTGAGGTCTAGCATCCCTTTCCAGCCGACGTCACAAAGCTGCGTTTTTTGACGTCGGTTGAGCTTGAACTTTGAACGACAGCTTTACTCAAAGCTGAACGGCAACATCGGGTCGGTAGCGTGAGTTCGGCAAATCGGCAAGCTGCCGTTCAAAGCGATTTGCGTCTGAGCGGCAGGTGACTGGCACATTGCTGCCTGCACCAAGAGCTGGAATATGCGCATATTTCAAATGCTTATACGGGCACAAAACCATAGGTCACAGATCGCTTCCGGAGCCGGAATCCAGTATCCAGCGTAGGTAGAACTTCGTCTGTTAGAAGCGCATACCACTCGTCTGCGGTGATGGAGTCAGGCGACTCGGCGCGAAACCGGAACAGCGGAAGACCCATCGCTTGGAAAACACGCTTCTGCATCTGATCAAGCCTGCGAGTCGCTGCCACCTCAATCTCATCTTGCATCAGATCAAACGCGGCGATGGGATCGCCCTCATGAGGAATCACCAGTATGGCTTCGGGGCGACAACG
>CALKVB010000638.1 GCA_937996605.1 uncultured Oxalobacteraceae bacterium
TACACGTGGTCAATCCCACTGTTCCAGCAAAGGAAGGTCGATTCCGACAAATCTACAGCTCCATTCAGGTGCTGAAACAACCGGTGAAGTTTAGGGGTATTGTCGTTGAAATCACCCGCCACAATCACAAGACCACCTCGCACCTTGCTCAAATGACGCACCAATCCTTGTGCTTCCTCCCATCTCATTTGAGGCCGTTCCCAATCAAAATGAACATTGTAAAACACACCCAAATCGCACCGGGTCACACCCGTCGCACTCCAGGAATGGCCAAAGAAATGAGTTGCATGAGTGGGCTTGCGACACAAGGCCTTGCGAATCATGGTCACATTGCCACTGCAAGCCCCCGCAGCGTCCACCGCTCGATGCCGAAACAAGGGCGAGACCCAATAATCCGGAAAGCTCTTCACCAACCTCTGATGGGTCTCAGGCACCACCTCTTGCAAAAACATGACATCACAATTCAAATGATTCAACCAATACATGATTCGATTCCAACGACGATCTTCCTGCAAAGAATCTGCTGAAATGGTAGGATAGTCCCGTTGAAGATTGGAAAAGTCGACGTAGATATTCGCCAAAATGTTCCAGGTCAGCACCTTGAGCATTGGCCTTTTGTTTTCATCCTCATGACACGGTTTTTGTGTTCAAGCCCATGAGGTCAATGTCAGAGCGTTCCGGGCCAATTCTTCCTGCACCACAAAGAATAATACGGAGAAGATCATGCCACTGATGCTAAGCTGAATCCAATACAGAAAGCTGGACCAAAAGCATGACACTGCCAATAAAAAGAGGATGTTGGCGATGAGTTGAATGAAAAACAAGAGGGCTGCCCACCCACGTTTTTCTTCGGGCACCACGTCCCCAAACGCTTTGAATGCATTGTCAATGGCTCCACCGAGGATGAGTGCCGCCAACGCCGAAAGCATGCAATTCAGTGCGAATCGTTTGGGATCATGTTGTTCCGCATGGACAAAGCCTGGCATTTTCCGTTCGACGAATGACATTGTTTATTCTTTTGCTTTGTGAACAAAACATGCGATTCGAGAGTGGTTCGCTGTCACTTTGCAAAATAGCGTTTTCGACCAAAACAGCGTTGATCTTGAATGCAAAGACGATAGTGTCTGATCATCACTCGAGCTTCATCATGTCGTCGGTCGCCATTCGATTGATGATTCCAATCCGCTCGACACAAGTAAACTCATTTTCTGGAGTACATGCCGAAAGCACCACGGACGCTGAACTAAACGCGTATTGGATAATGATGTCCTTGACTTTCGGGATCGGCACAACAGATTCGTTGACTTGTGCAGCGAGAAAGTCGCGAAGAAGATACGCCAACTTGGAGAAGGACCAGCAGTGCGACATTTTACCTGGATTTTTCTCTCTTTCGTTGATTCGGAGCACAAAATCCCGCGAAGCCCGGATACCCAAATGTCTTCCAAACCACTTTCGCATCGACCTAGCCACTTTTTCCGTACAAAACCCAGCGAATATAATATCAGGCACACATTGCGCCATATCTCCAACGTGCATGTCAGCGAATTCCTCGGGAGTGTCAATATACATGCGATCCGAAAAAAGATATGAAAACTTGTTCGAGCGATTCCACCATCGCGTCGTATGATGTCGCAAGAAACGCGCAATTCCAGAAGGTGTAGCGCGCAAATATCCAAACCGAAGCAGAACAGTGTTGGCTATATCAATGTCAGATTCATTGGTGCTGCAATGTATCGGTACTTGCGCCACGTACAAAAACTTTCGTTCTTCATAAATCCCCGTGAGCTTCAAATCGAAGCGCTCGTCAGACGAAATCGAAGGCTCGTGTAACGGGGGGGACAAAGTTTGCTTCCAAGCAATAAGAAGAGCGCGATACATGATCTTACGATCCACTTTCGCGTATTCATCCCACAGCAGACCGTATTTCGTCATTTCAAACGAGTCCATCAAGTTTGGATACGCAAAAGATGCAAACAAAGGGGCGAAGTCAGCACCTTCGTCACTGAGATGCAGTTTGTTCGACTTGTATCGCTCTGCCAGGAAGTTTTCCACGTCACCATGTAACTTTAGAATCTTCCATAATCGGTCGTGAGCCTCACGGATACGTCCACGATTCTCCAGATCCAGCTTCGTTTCCACATGGGATGCAGAGCCAGTTGGCGTCTCGTCAACATCCATAAGCGCTTCATGAGTGTTGACTCGCTCCTTTTTCATCTCTTCCTCTTCCTTTTTTTGGCCTGTTCAGTAGCGACAGAATTCATTGCGGCTTGGAGAAATACTTGTCGATCCTCGGTAAGCGTCACAACACCAGCATAGGGAAAATAAAAAGCAAAAAACGGTCGTCCGATAATAGAATCGGGATACCAAATCGGATGGGGAGTATCCCAATATTTGAGCGTATTGATTAATGCTCCAATGCGTTCTTGCAATGTAGAGCAAGTAACGCCGCTGCGATCGCGAAGTTGCAGTGTTTCCAAACCCGCGAGAGCGAATGCACGAAGAAATGAGGAGCAAACCTTGGTTCTCCCGGGAAGAGTGTGAGAGTTTTTCCCACTCGGTGCCGAGCAAAGCGCGGATATGTCCACTTGTAGCCTTTTGAGCAAAGCCGCGCGTCTCAAACCACCAGCCAGAGTTCCGATGTGGCAGGCGTTTAAAATACAAAGTGTAACTCCGGGAAACAGGGCTACTCGGCTAGTGATTTCCGAATGCTTCAACTTTCCTCCGAATCGAATTTCGATGTTGTTCCCGTGTGTGGAAACACAAAAGACAACAGTATCGTCAGCGCGTCCACCTCGCAAAAACTTTACAAACTTGGAAATAAAAGAATCGGGAGTAGACTCTATATCCCAGTCGATACGCGGCGGTATAGGAACCACGAAATCCGAAGTGTGTAAATCAGCGGTTTGAATTGGAAGTCGTTCCAAACGCTGTAGAACGGACTGGTTCCCTGCACGACCACTCACCGTAGACTCAACCAAACAATAAACGTCCCTCACGCCACACAAAGACAGAAATTCGTGAACTGCACAAATTCCTACAAAGTCTTTTTGCTCGCACGAAGATGCTAGAAATGCACGGATTCTACGGTTTGGAGCGGCTGAAGCCATTTTCGTATGGTTTATCCACACGCGAGGAAACTCAATTACGATCTCCTTAAAACCGGCTTGTTTTACCATCTTTGCAAAACGTGCAACCTTAAGCGTTGGCAACGAAGTCCAGATTTAGCAATCACAATCACTGTCCACTTCGCCCCATCGGCCCGTTTTGAATCTCCGCATGCCTAGTGTGTTGCTTCCATGCCTTTGCCTTCTTCGTCTTCATTCCTTCGTGTTTCCTCTGTGGATCTCCTGTACGATCAGTGTTACCTTTTAGCTCGTATGTTCACCAATACATCTTCCTATTATTGTTCCGCTTTATAGATATGAAAATTCGACCAAAGACGATCGTCTTGGCCATGAACATTCCAAATCAAATCTTCAAAACGCTCCGACCAAATGACTCAAATTGGCATTCGTGAACACGAAGCGGAATTCTTTCGCTCTCTTCATGACCGATGGAAGAAATCAGGCTTGCAACGTGGGGAAGCCATGGTCTGCAACCGCAAGCTCTCCACCGATCAGTTGGTTAGTAACACACGCGCGACGATCGACTCATTCCGATCAATCCGCAAGCCTCAGATAGCATCTGTGATCCTCAACACGTATGGATTCACTCTACGAAACATTCCGTTCAACACCGTTTACGTCGCCATTCACCAGGACAACTCGCTGGCATTCCGACAGTGGTTCAAGTCTGGTGGTAGCAAAGAATTGCGGCTTTATCCATGGCTCTCCCACATCATCATTGTGACGGATGAAATGCACGTGCAGTTCAAGTTGGAAAAACTACGAAGGACGTGTCATGGTTGTCATACCATCGAACTGGATCCAAGTTTATTCTTTACGAATTTTCCAGAGGCTGAACAAGATGCCGGCAAAAAGTGTGTCAAACTTTCTGATTGCTCGGGTTGCCGTCGAGTTGGCTATTGTAGCCCCGAGTGCCAACAAAAAGACTGGCCGACGCATCGGGAGACGTGCCAGAAGGCCGAAGTGGTGGCCGACGAAGCCATCACCAAGCCCCTGTTACTCGTCGCCTTTTTGGAGCCCATCAATGTGCATGTGAAATGATACGTTCCATCCATTCCGCAGTCCAATACAATAACTTCATACACGCTCTTGGCCAAAAGGCTTCTTGCACATAATCACCAACGGAATGCATGTGACGGTACTCGACGCACACCAAAAACCAACAGGCTGCGGTAATCGTCGCAGCGACTCGTGGATACTCGGGCCAGGGCAGCACACACCATGTAAAGGCGGTAAATACCATCATATACAACAGTAGTTCACTATCTTTGCGTGCGCGACATAACGCCCACAGCACACCACAGAGGAACATCGCCCATCTCATATAGGTCAATGTGTCAGGTCCAATTCCCAGACAAAATCCCGTGATCCCCAACACAAGCAGGCGAAGAAGTTCTTGACGCTCCGAAACGAAACCCACCAAAAGGACCATGCCCACCACTCCCACAGACACAGTTTGAACCGATCGTTCCAGCGGGACCAGAGAACCTAGCAAAGCCGCCAGGTTATACAACAATCGTGTCATGTAGACAGTATTGGCAAACAAACGCTTTCTGGCCTCCATCTCGGTTCCAACCATGACGTTCATACTTGGTTGCTATGGATTCGTCACCATGGTTTCATTCATTCCAAATTGGCCAGAAACTGGATTCCCCAATCCGTACTCGATTTGGAGATGAACGAATAGGTACCTGGAAAGGTCAACGATTTGCGAGTGTCGCCATCTACGGTTTGACCGTCGCTGCCCTGGATTTGTATCTTGGGATACAGGGGAATCAAGGCTCGCACACCCAACCAACGACCATTGACATTCAACTGGGAAGCATGACTGGCGAACACAAGCCATACTCCAGACTCGGGAGAACTTACATGGGTTACCACATTGCGAACGGCTTGTTGCGGCGTATTGTTCACATGGATACTGAGCAAAGATGGAGTAGAACCAGAGACATCATACACCGCTAATCCATCGCGAGTTTTGCTGCTAGCCTGCGTAAATGTTCCTCCAAACGCCACCAGCTTACCATCCGAAAGAAGATTAGTGACGCTCGAAGCTGTAGCGATGGGTGTAAAGCCACTGTCCACCACACCGTTTGCCTTGCTGCATCGACCCACGGAACTTGCCCCCACAAAGTAAACAAAACTACCATTTTCCACCACTTGGGTCAACGTTTGTGCAGTAGACATGGCAAAGGTTGCATCCACTGTTCCCTCGACACTACTCAGAGGCACTCTAGCCAATCCCGTCACATTGGTACTGCCATTCACTTGAGTAAATGAACCTCCCACGTACACATGGCTGGAATCCGTCGCCAAGCATCGTACCGTATTGTTGCAATTCATATTCCAGTTTGCATCGGTGACCGTATCTGCTGTCAATACACTTAACGCTACGTTGTTGCGGACCAGGTTCGTCTTGTCCACGGTTCTGCCAGTAAACGCCCCTGCCACGAAGATTTCGTCGGTGCCCGCAGTCACAATCTGATGGACTTGACCGTTGTAGGGGTCCAACGCCCAACCCGCGAGAGCTAACGCACCCGTGGTCAAATTCACCCGCGCAAAGTAATTGGTAGGCGAGGTAAACACACCCCCCAAGTAGGCATAATTGTTATCCACAGCTAACGCCGTCACTTCCGCATTTGGACTAGGATTCCATGCCGTAGCCAAACCGTCACTAGCATTCAAGGCGGCGGCTCTATCCCGCGATTGTCCTCCGACAGTCGTAAACAATCCACCCGCGTACACCGTCGATCGGTCTGGACTCAACGCAATCTTGCTAACCTGACCATTGGCATTCGGATTCCAACTCAAGAGTGAAGGCGTTCCTGCAGCAATAGCTACCGCGGCCAATCGATTACGCGTGGAACCTAGCACACTGGTAAATTCTCCACCCATATACAAAATACCATTGGTCGTGTCTAACGCCAGAGAACGAACTGTGCCATTGCAACTCAATGTCCAGGTTGCATCTAGGACCGGGCTGCTCGTGTTGGCTGCGGTGTACCTCATAATAAAATTATCGGGAGCGAAGCTGTCGACCGTAGTGAAGCTTCCGGCCACATACAGAATATTGTTGGTGGGATCAGCCACCAAGTCATACACTAATCGAGTCTCGGACGTAATGTCAAAACCTTCATAGGCAAGTCCCGGATACGAGGTTGCCAGACCCGTTATGGTATCAATCTGAACCAGATACCTCCTTTGACTGAACGGACTTGGAATGACCAGTCGCATGATACCTCCAACCCACACAAAGGATCCAAGGGACGCACTCGCGTAGATACGACAGCGAGTCGCGCTGCCGTTGAAGAATGCTAGCCGTTGGCTTCGTCCTGGAAGAAACGATTCTTGCCCTGTGGTCGAATAGACATGTAAATAAGCCTGCAGCAGCACATCTGGATTGTCACTAGACGAGGTCGCGTAGATCGTTGCGGGTGTGACCAACACAGTGGAAAAATCATAACTGCTGGTTGAGAGTGTCCATGTAAGATCGGGGATTCCGTTTTTCAGTTTTTCCAAAAAACTGTTCACCAGACGTGCATCGACGCTGGTAAAGGTGCCACCCAGGAACAGTTTAGAGCCATTTAGCAGCAAAGTTCTGACGTCGGACCCTTCCACCCTGGTGCTCCAGGTCGAGTCGACCGTGGTCGTGTTTGGTAACAATCGGCACAAATGATTGACGGGATATCCATTCACCGCGGTAAACGAACCCCCCAAGTACAGGCGACCCGAAGAATCCATCGCCATCGTATAAATGATCGCAGAACCGCCTGTTACAGTCACATTGTAGTTGGTATCCACCAATCCTGTAGACTTGGCAAATCGATACACTTGAGAATTGGTGGCACAAAGATAAACGAAGGTCGAATCAGATACACAGGGAACGTTGGGTATGTTGGTCGTGTGAGCGTAAAAATACCGGGGATAGATGTCTTTCAATCGCAGCGAACGCCACCGACCGTCCACGGCAGGTAATGTGATTAATGTTTCCTCTTTGGCATTGGTCACCACATACATACCTTCTTCCGTCAACGTGGTACTCGAATCTACAGAAAAAGAACGTGGTTCATCTTTCACTGATGAACCAGGTGGGCCTGGTATACTCTGTCCATCTTTTCCAGGCTTTTGCTTTTCTACAAGAACCAGTGAACCGATGACAATACTGGCTATGGTTAGTAACAGGAACACTACGATGAGAACCACAAATGCTACCGACATAGTATGTTTATTACACTGAAAACGATACATTCCACGTGCTTTCATTGTCTGCAGGGGGAGTAAAACGATAGTTTCCAGCAAACCAAAGACGGCTCGAATCCGACCGGACGGACAGTTGCATTGGAATCATGGAAAATTTTCCGGTTTGTGAGGCGTCTCCCCGTTGAATCAGCCAAGTCTTGGCACGGAGTGGTTGGATCCACAACACGTAATCCCACACATCATCATTGACTCGTAACAAGGAACCGGCAGAGTTATGTCCTGCGACCACTTCATCCTCCCCAACCACGGCGTCATATCGTCGCCCATCGCTCCAAACGTCCATGCTCACACCTGTATTCAGATCTACACTGCGCATGCCTGCGATGTGACCCATATACACTACTTTCGAATCCACTGCCAAACTCAAGGGAAAAAACGAAACGGGATGAGTTCCAAGCGCTTCTGCATCTCCTTGAGCATTCAACCTGGCCAGCTTTGAACTTATGGTCACACCCTCGCGACGAAACATGCCAGCCACATAAACTCGATCGCTAGAGTCCGATGTGACAGCATTGACCACATTGGAAAAATTGTAAGATCGAGTGATGGTGGTCGCCGCGGTTTTGCTGATGCGGATCAGACCGATGTAACGTGGAATCGTTGCCGATACCAAAGGGTCCAACCATACATACGTGATTCCTGTACCTGGAATCACTCCCCAACCGTAGGCCTGTGTACTGCCGCTGGTGATCGTTCGAGAACCACCGTTACCTAGATCGTACATCACGTTGCCCGCATACACCAACCCAACATCGCTGTCGACCTCGAAACGTCCCGTCGCTGGAATCAGAACACCAGTGTCGACAGGCGTGCGCTGGTTGAATCGATAAAACCTTCCAGAACCGACAGCCTCACCGAAATACACTGTTTGACCGCTCTTGAGGAATCGATTAAAACCTTGATATTCGGTGGTGATTGTCAACCCTGAAACGTCAAAGACCACACTTGGATCGTCTAACGCAAGATAAACCATCCGACTTTCGAGGATCATTAACAGATAACGATCCGAATCAATGATGGATTCAAACACGCAAGTCGCGTACGTTTGGCCTATGAGAGAAGGTTGCCATGATGTATCAAATGTAAGCGTGTCATCGGAAGCTAACGCATAACGACACAATCCGCCATAAGACGAGCCAGATACGGTCCCGAAGCAACCTGCCAGATAAATGAAGTTTTGATTGGGATCTAGGTGGACACCACACCAGTCCTCATATGGCGAACCTCCAAAAAATGGACTTGTGGCCGTGGCCAACGGATTCCACGAAGAATCCCATGTCCCATTCGCTACACTCAAGCGAGCCACATGTCGAACCGCGGTATTGGCGTCGATTCGCATGATTGCACCCGCAATGTACACATAGGCTCCTTTGCGGAACATGTAACACGTACGCGGCGCTGCTCTGCGGTAGTGCACCAACGGCACCCATGTAGCATCCATCACTCCCGTGGTGGCGTCAAATCGACGAATTCGTGTTCTGGTAAATAACTGGCCTCGAATGGTCGATTCATTGCCATCAGAAGCCGTGTACGTTGACGCTTCACTTCGCCATGTACCCCACACATAGATGAAATTGTCGATGGCGTCGTAATACATTTTCCAGACTTGGGAAAACGTCTGAGACGGCATGGTACCCGTGAAATTCGGATCTCGATTGCCGTCATAAAACCGGGCCAACTGGGACGTCGAGACCGTCTCGGTGCTGGTAAAGTTTCCACCCACCACCACGTCAGTGTCGGTCACCGCCAATCCATTGATGGTGATGCCGGCCGTAGCGGTAGGAATCCACGAGCTGTCCAGCGCCCCGTTTGCCTGCAAACGGCAGAGACGAGACACGGCTGAACCGTTGACGTTGGTGAACGATCCCGCCACGTACAATTGATCCCGAAAGACCAACCGACTGATCGTTCCACCAGTCACGGTCACGACAAAGGAAGTATCCGCTCGTCCCGTGGCCGAAAACTTTAGAATGGCGGAGGAAAAGGCGGATCCGTTCACAAGTGTTCCTGTAGGATTGACCACGTACGAATTGCCATCTGGATCGCGAGCAATCGTGTACGTGGTGACTGGATTGCTAAACTGGATGTTCCATTCGGGCAACTCATTCGGTACCACCACGTCATACACTTCCACTCCTGACGGAGGATCAGGAAACTTGAGTTGGATGCCATCAGAACCTGGAATCAATCTATAGGTGCCCGATGTAGTCAACACACCATCCGTGGAATCCTGCGCCACAGGTACGATTCGCTCGTCTTTACCGGCCGTTCCTGCCGGTCCAACCACACTCTTTCCGTAAATATCCGTGCTTTGAACGTCCACAAATTGCCAAATAAAAATTCCCGTGAATGCCAAGGTGATGAGCATAACAGCTATCACCAGGAAAATCGTGAAGTGATTCTTCATCTTTCTTGATCTCTCCGTGCGTGCGAAATGGAACCCTTCACGTTGGAAGGAACATCGAGATTCTGGTGGTCATTGTGGATGGTCTTGGTGGTCGTTGCAGCCCAACAGTTTGCATCGCTGGCCTTTGTCACCTGGACTTTACGTTTTGGAACCGTTGTACCGTGGCTAGGATACACCACATGGATCCTGTCCGCTGCGTCTCTCATCATCATGCTCGCCTCCGCAGTTCTTTGTGCCCTTCGAATGCATGTCAAACCATCGGAAGCCATCATACGATTGGAAGACGAACTTTCATCAAAGTAAATTGTTTCCGTTCGGCAAAACATGGGTCAACATCCTTGCGCCCTAACCGTGGAGGAACTTTTGAACCGTAAGGAAGAACTCATCACGATCACTGGCACAAACCAGCGTTTGGAACAAGCCGTCTGTTCGCGATGCCAGTTTCCGGTTGGACAGCATGGTGGAACAGGAGGAACGCGTTGCTCTTTGTCGCAAGAACAGCTTTCGGAACACCGAGAATGGATGATTTCCGTCACCACGTTGACCAATCAAGAGAGCTTCATCACTTGTTCCTCGTGTCGCACGACTGTGACTGCGCATAGCAGCCAAAACGTCGAAGGCCATGTTCTACAATAATGTGTTCATTTTTGAAAAAATAGGAACATGGTTACAAATAAGTTCAACGACAGGTTTCATTTTTCTATTTGGCTTGCAAAGATGGACGACAATTTCGCTCATCGATGGGGTGGGTTAGTGAAAAACATTGCGGATATGGCTTCGGATGGCGAAGAGTATATAGCTCAAGATCCATCATTTCAGCAACTCAAATCCTTGGAAGAAGCCAAAACGCCAGCGCAAGTCTTTTCCATACTGGATGACACGAGTGCTTCCGAACGAAACCGCATCAACTCACCTCTACTTGATCTTGTAGAAGTGGCTTACTTGGAAGACAAACTGAAGAAAAGGCGCGACGATGTAAAGCATGCAACCCTCGATCAAGTTTTGTTTATGCTGGATAGAGGACTCTTTGACCTAAGCGACATTTTTCTTACCATGTGCCGAGTGGGAAACAAAGAAATCGTGGGAGCGCTATTGGATCGAGGAGTTGACATTCATACACGTCATGAAGAAGCGTTGTTCAATGCCGCCTACGACGGTCATAAAGATGTGGTAGAGTTGCTGTTGGATCGGGGCGCAGACATCCATGCCAACGACGATGCGGCGTTCTGTTTTGCTGCTAAACAAGGCCACAAAACCGTGGTGGAATTCATGTTAGATCGCGGCGCGGACATCCATGCAGGAAATGACTACGCGTTGCGACACGCAGCTTCCTATGGTCACCTTGAGGTTGCAGAACTCCTCTTGGATCGAGGCGCCGACGTTCATTCATCTCAAGATTTGGCGCTGGTGGATGCTTCTAAGCATGGTCATAAAGCGGTGGTGGAGCTATTGTTGGATCGCGGTGCAAGATTTCCGTCAGAATATGCCGACGAAGATCATTTGTTTGATTGAAATATCCGACGATTCAGCTCAGTGAATTCTCGTCACACTCTGGCAATGTAACCGTTAATGAAAACGTGCTGAGCCTCATGGTGGGCCGCACCAGTCCTCCAAGAAGTTCAACTTGACAAATTCTGGCCACGTTCAAACTTTCGC